>NZ_JACAXE010000012.1:0-91153 GCF_013391565.1 Acinetobacter sp. SwsAc6 | reverse complement strand
ATCAATAAAACCTGTAGATTGACCATTCTGATCCACAAATTGAACCGTAGATGTATTTAAACCCCTCAAGTCCATCTGGTTAATTCCTGTTAAGGTACCATTTACTTGTAAATCACCTGTGGTCAGTTTACTTGCTGTTAATTCATTAATATTAGCGGTATTTATAATTGCATTGCCATTCAAATATAAATTTGACGTGCCATTATAACTATCAATAAAACCTGTAGATTGACCATTCTGATCCACAAATTGAACCGTAGATGTATTTAAACCCCTCAAGTCCATCTGGTTAATTCCTGTTAAGGTACCATTTACTTGTAAATCACCTGTGGTCAGTTTACTTGCTGTTAATTCATTAATATTAGCGGTATTTATAATTGCATTGCCATTCAAATATAAATTTGACGTGCCATTATAACTATCAATAAAACCTGTAGATTGACCATTTTGATCCACAAATTGCACCATAGATGTATTTAAACTTCTTAAATCCATCTGATTGATTCCCGTTAAAGCTCCATTTATCTGTAAATCACCAGTGGTCAATTTACTTGCTGTCAATTCATTAATATTGGCTGTAGTTATATTTGCATTGCCATTAAGTTGCAAATCAGTATGGCCATTTTGACTATAAATATAACTACCATCCGATTGACCATTTTGATCCACAAAAGATAGGCCAGTTGCACGCAAATCGTTAATATTCATTTGGCTTACACCAGAAAGTGTGCCATTAATTTGTAAATTATTTGTTATTAATGTCCCATTAATATTTGTATCATTTAAATTAGAAGTCCCAGATACAGTATTATCTCCAGATAAATATAAATTTGTTAGACCATTATAATATTGGATCGCACTTCCCGCATAATTCCCATAATCATCGGTAAAATACACATTTTGAACAGTTTGGGTCACCGTGTTTTGCGATGTGCTAGATACACCTCCATTAACATTAATAGTATTAGCTGTAAGGTCATTAGCATTAATTAAATTCGCTGCTATTAATCCTGATGAGTTTATGTTATTTACAGTCAGCTCTGGTGTCTAAATATAGTTAGGAGCTATTACATCATCTTGCACAGTAGCATTTGCTATACCTGCATAGCCATAGATAATATAGAAAATAGAAGCTGTTAGGGCTGTATATTTATATTTCATAAGGTTCACCTTTCTTGACATTTAGTTTTTATTCAAGAAAAAATCCTATACTCAACAATGTTCCGTAATACATCCCCATTTAAGGATATTTTTATTTTAAATAATCTTTTTAAAGCTTTTTTTTCAATACAATTTCATAACCATTAGTAAAAAAAAATTTATAACCCCTATCAACAAAACAAAATTTTAAAAAATAAGTATATTTTTTAAAATTTCTTTTTACTAACTTGTAACGTATTTTCATAACATAAATAAATTTTAAATATAAAAAATCCCCGCATTTGCGGGGATTTTTTTGTTTAATCCAAATGTATTTACGGGTAATTATTTACCGCCAAATACATAAGAAAGACCTACACGACCACCAACAACACCAATTGCAGCGCTAAGTGAAGTACGGCCATCACTATAATAGCGAGCACACCTGCAAAAATTGGACGTTCAATAAAAAATTTTGACAGCATAGAACAAGATCACTTTCTGGTGGCGATTGGGCTTAAACACGCAATATTTTTCTTCAAATTAACATAGGCGAGTGGATCTTCCGTGACTGAAAATCAAAAAATTATACTTTTTCACAAAAATATTGTTTTTTCTTCATTTTTTCTCACAGATTTTGTATTTGACCTCCCAATTTTGGGATAGCTCCTAGATTCATCTTATTTCTATACTTCTGACATAACAATTTGGATGACAAGGAATTCATGATGAAAAAAACCTTATTATGCTTAACTTTAGCAGGCTTACTCAGTGCATGTGGCGGGTCAGACAATGATTCTGGTAGTTCTGCTCCCCCACCATCAAACACCACAAAAACTGGCGTACTGACCGATGGGCCTGTGAGTGGTGCAACTTATACAATTAATGGTGTCTCTAAACGTACAAATGCTCAAGGGGAGTTTGAATATCAAGAGGGTGATGAAATCACTTTCTCCATCGGAAATATTGAAATTGGCACAGTGATTGGTGCTGATCGTATTACCCCTGTGGAGTTAGCTGATGATGTAACAACACGAACAAATTTACTTATTTTTTTACAATCTTTAGATTCTCAGGGGGGGCATGACGATGGTATTCAAATCCCTGACTCAGTGAGTCAACTCCCTGCAAACTCAATTGACCTCTCTAAACCAACAACTGAATTTATTACAAGCTTTCAACCTGTTCTACAAACAATAGAAGATTTTAAAGATAAAGTCGTAGTTAGCGCAACAGAAGCACAAGCTAACTTTAACCAAACACTACTCAAAGATATCGTTGGGGTTTGGTATGCGAAAAATGCTGACTCAGAAATCGTACTTCAAGTAACCTCAGACGGGAAATACCTGATTGGCGAACCTATTGTTAGCTCACCATCTGATAGTGCAAATGGCATGGAGTATGGTGAATTATCGGTAAATGCTGTTGCTGGAGATTTATGGGCGCAATCTTCAATTGATACAAATGAAGATTGGGGCTTAACTGATTCTGGAAAAACACGTGATATGAAAATATCATTTGATGGTACGCAGTTAAAAATTTCTGAAGCTCAAAACCCTAATGAAAGTGCAACATTTACTAAAGTCCCTCAAAACAATTCGAGCATTGCCGGTGCTTGGAACTCAAGTTCAGGCAAGCAACTATTTGTTTTCAATCCAGATAATAATACCTATATCATGGTTGATGCTGTTGGGGACGATCAAGTGGAAGTTGGAGAAATGCCTTGTGGTGGACCAGGTATCGAATATGGTAAATATCGTGTTCAAGATGGAAAGTTATTCGTAGATAATATCCTGATCGATACAAATGGCTGTGCAGGCTTATCTGACAATAGTGCAAACTCAAGCTCAGGTCTACCAGTCACGGTTAATTCGACATCACTTACACTCCACGAACCAAATGAAGGTACATTTATACTCACAAGACCCAATACAGAAGGTGCTACCACAAGTAGCGCAAGCCAATTCTATAAAGATATTGCTGGAACTTGGGAAATTGGACGTACCAATGCATCTGCTGTTTTATTACATATTTTACCCGATGGACGTTATGCTCTGGGTGAAGCAGATGTAGCTGATGAAACAGGGAAGCCTGGTATTGAAATCGGACAATTAAATTGGAATGCTT
This sequence comes from Acinetobacter sp. SwsAc6, assembly GCF_013391565.1. Lineage (NCBI taxonomy): Bacteria > Pseudomonadati > Pseudomonadota > Gammaproteobacteria > Moraxellales > Moraxellaceae > Acinetobacter > Acinetobacter sp. SwsAc6. Next base: position 87,886 of record NZ_JACAXE010000012.1, on the reverse strand, counting down.
TAACCTCAGCGCTGAACCCTGTAATTTCCATAGATACAAACGGTGACTACGGGCTTTCACATCCTGACAATGATGGTCACCACCGCCTAAGTTATAATGGCACAGATCTAGTGCTGACTGATGTAGGAAGTAATAGCACCTATATTTTAACTAAAGTAAAACAATCATCAGGTCTAGTTGGCACTTGGCAATTTAATCAAACTCACTTGTTTGCTTTCTTTGACACAGGATTCTATTTCTTGTTAGACACCGAAGGTGATTGCGATAACCCAGGAATTGAATATGGTAAATATTCAATAACATCCAATACACTTGCCGTAACAGAAGTGTTATATGACACCAACGGTTGCGGTGGATTACATGACACTTCGGATAGCGCTAAAGTTAATGCAACTTATAGCATCTCCGGAACAAGTCTAACCTTGCATCCACAAGGCGAAGACACTATTACCCTACAACGTAGTAACTAAACATATTTTAAAGCTGCCTAAGCAAAATTTAGGCAGCTTTAACCAATATGCTCAAAATGAATGGTACAACCCATTAATAAATGCATGAGTTCAATTTGCGATTTGCATTGGGTTTTTTCATAAATATTTTTAAAATAAGTGCGCACCGAACTGAGCGTAACTCCACAATGTTCCGCGATTTCTTCTAACTTACAACCATTCAACAACAACTCACACAGCTCAAACTCACGTTTAGACAATTGATAAGCTTGCTGCAAATAGGCTTTTGACAAGGCATAGTGCTGATGCTTATCGGTCAGAAATACCGCAATTTGATGTTGTCCTGCATTTTGATGCTGCATATTTTTTAATTTAGAACAAGGTACGATAGTCAGCATTAATTGTTTTCCTTTCGCATCTGACAAAGACAATACACCGCCTACATCTGCGTTTAATGCCGACTGTCCCAACAACGCTGAATGTAATAATTGATCTAAACGACTTTGATCATAAGCATGGGTTTTTAAACGATTATACAAGTCCAAATCTAAACATGAATCGTGTTCCAGCATGCTTTGAGCTAAAGGGTTTGAATAAATCAAACTCAGCTGATGATCAAGCAAAATTACACCTGTTTTTAAATGATCGAGCACACTATACAAACTTAAATTTTCTTGTTTAACCAAACTAAATTGACGATGGATTTGTAAGGCACGGCGCAAATGCACACCCAAATGCTTTAAAAAATCCAACTCTTTTTGTTGATACGGCGCTACATCTGGCGCACGATGTAATCCTAAAACTGCCCAACGATGTGAACCCTGATCGAGCAAAACAGCCGAGATATAACTAATTCCCGTCGGATTCAAACACCGTTCATAAAAGATATATTCATCACTTTCAGGGTTTTCCCCATAATGCGATAAATCCGAGCTCGCTACTTGCCCCACACCTAAATTTTCCCACAATACTCGGTGTAACTGCATGTCAATCACGCGAATCCGCTCATCACGATAGGCATGCAAAGCTTCATCTGGAATATTGTGACTAAATAAAAAATCGTAACTTGGACTAAATTGATCTAAGGCAGTAAAAATGGCGGTTTTACTGTCTGTATATTGAACAATTTTTTCAATTACTTGCGGCCATAAATTCACATCTACAGCGGCATCATAAATACTGCCTATAATTTCGTGTTCTCGGTTATCCATTTTTATCCCCTTTATGCCTACTCCAGCCTGCATTACATTTATTTAATCATTTGTTTTTATTATTGTTCTAAACAAGAATAATAAGTTTTATTCACAAAAAAAAGTAGTTTAGATACATATCACACATTTAATACGTAAATAAAAAATAGCTAGGTGATTTTGTCTTTTCACGTGTGCAATCTCTACATTACAAAAACTGCGCCATAAAAAAACCCCGTATCTGACGATACGAGGTTTTTGAAGTTTGGGTACGCTGAGGTTTACATCATACCGCCCATACCACCCATGCCACCCATATCTGGCATTGCTGGCTTGTCTTCTGGGATTTCAGTAATCATACATTCAGTTGTAAGCATAAGACCTGCAACAGATGCAGCATGCTCAAGCGCAGAACGCGTTACTTTAGCTGGGTCAAGAATACCCATTTCAAGCATATCGCCATACTCTGAAGTTGCAGCGTTATAACCGAAGTTACCTTCACCGTTTTTCACAGCATTGATTACAACTGATGGCTCATCACCAGAGTTTGCAACGATTTGACGAAGCGGCGCTTCAATTGCACGACGTAGAATGTTGATACCAACATTTTGGTCATCGTTTGCACCTGTAACACCTTCAAGTGATTTAGCAGCACGTACTAGTGCAACACCGCCACCCGCTACAACACCTTCTTCAACTGCAGCGCGAGTTGCGTGAAGTGCATCGTCAACACGGTCTTTCTTCTCTTTCATTTCAACTTCAGTTGCTGCACCAATTTTGATTACAGCTACACCGCCAGCTAATTTAGCTACACGTTCTTGAAGTTTTTCTTTATCGTATTCTGAAGTTGATTCTTCAATTTGCGCACGGATTTGAGTTACACGCTCAGCGATTTGAGCAGCATTACCAGCACCATCAACAATTACAGTGTTTTCTTTAGAAACAGTTACTTTATGCGCTGTACCTAAATCTTGAAGAGAAGCTTGTTCAAGTGACATGCCAACTTCTTCAGAAATCACAGTCGCGCCAGTTAAAATCGCGATATCTTGAAGCATAGCTTTACGACGATCACCAAAACCTGGTGCTTTAACCGCACATACTTTGATAATACCGCGCATGTTGTTCACTACAAGTGTAGCCAACGCTTCGCCTTCAACATCTTCAGCGATGATAAGAAGTGGTTTACCTGTTTTAGCAACAGCTTCAAGTACAGCAATCAATTCACGGATGTTGCTGATTTTTTTGTCTACAAGAAGGATGAATGGGTTTTCAAGTTCTGCAGTTAACGTATCTTGTTTGTTTGCAAAGTACGGGCTGATATAACCACGGTCAAACTGCATACCTTCTACAACGTCAAGCGAGTCTTCGAAGCCTGAACCTTCTTCAACTGTAATTACGCCTTCTTTGCCTACTTTTTCCATTGCTTGCGCAATTAAAGAACCCACAGTTGTATCAGAGTTCGCAGAGATCGAACCAACTTGCTCAATCGCTTTAGAGTCAGAAGCTGGTTTAGCTGTCGCTTTAATTTCAGCAACAACCGCTTTAACTGCGATGTCGATACCGCGTTTAAGATCCATTGGGTTCATACCAGCAGTTACTGATTTGATACCTTCGTTTAGGATTGCTTGAGCAAGTACAGTTGCAGTTGTTGTACCGTCACCCGCGATGTCATTGGTTTTTGAAGATACTTCACGTACAAGCTGAGCACCCATGTTTTCAAACTTGTCTTTTAGCGTAATTTCTTTTGCTACAGAAACACCATCTTTAGTGATGTGTGGCGCACCGAAAGAACGGTCGATGACAACGTTACGGCCTTTAGGACCTAAAGTTACTTTTACAGCGTCTGCAAGTACGTTTACGCCCGCGATCATTTTTGAACGCGCTGAATCACCAAATTTTACGTCTTTAGCTGACATGGTTTACTCCAAAATTTTTAATATATTTTTCAAATCGAATTCGGTTTGAGAGATCTAAACTTAGCCTTCAAGTACAGCTAAGATGTCAGATTCTTTCATCACAAGAAGTTCTTCACCTTCAACTTTTACTTTAGTGCCTGCATAAGCACCAAAAAGTACGTTGTCGCCTACTTTAACGTCGAGTGCGCGTACACCGTTGTCAGTTACTTTGCCATTACCCACTGCAATGATTTCACCTTGAGCTGGCTGTTCAGCAGCAGAAGTACTCAAGATTAAACCGCCAGCAGTTTTAGTTTCTTTCTCAACACGGCGGATAACAACGTTGTCATGTAAAGGACGAATCTTGCTCATTTCTAGCTCCATAGACATTTAAAAATGTCATTGATTACGATGTGAAGATGACTTCTTATTCCTAGGTCATCGACAAAATTTTGATATGACACTTTTGTGGGGATGGAAAAATCTGCTTCAAGGGCTAAAATTAAAAAAAGTGCTTTTTTTGTAGATTTTTTATGCAGTTTCAATCTTTTCTAAATTAAAGCTTCTAATTGTTGCGATAAACAAAACTGTTGGCTGGCCATATCAAAGACATAAGCTTGCATATTTCCGTGCATATCAAGAGTATTAAAACTATTGGCTAAACCATGATGTAATCGATGTGATGTCGCCGTTCCTGCATGAATCTCCCAAATGGGATGATCACAACCCAGCTGATAAATTTGATTTAAATCATAGCGCGCTACTTGATGTAAATGCCCATGTAATAGCCCATTTAATCCACTTTTAGCCCAAGTCTGTAAAGCCATGCGCCCGAGCACAGGACAATCTTTCAACGCTTCTTTCTCTTGTGGCGGTATATAAAATGGCTGATGTGCAACCACGTATTTAAGCTTTTGCTGTGGCGCTTGCTTAAGCAATTGATCCACTTCTGCAATTTGCGCCAAAGAAATATGTCCACGTGTATGGTAACGTCGACGGATGCTATTTACCCCAACAATCATGAAATGTTCTGTTTCTAGCGTTGTTTCCATATTGCCAAAAAAAAGTTGATAACGCGCAAATGGACTAATAAATCGATTCCACAAATGAAAGAGCGGTATATCGTGGTTTCCAGGCACCACCAAATACGGACGCTTTAAACTCTCTAAAAATTGTTTACACGCATAAAACTGCTGAAAACGTGCGCGCTGAGTTAAATCCCCACTCACAACAATAAGCTCAGGTTGATGCAGGGCACAAAAATCACCTAAGGCACGTATACATTCAGGTTGCTCTGTCCCAAAATGTAAATCAGAAAGATGAACTAACATTGGGCACCATAATCTTTAAGGCATGTTTATGTACCTTTATACATAAAGGTGGATATAACTCTTTAAGTTCCCCATCGACAGCCACGGTTAGTTTTTTACTATTTGCATGTATTTTGACTTCATCTGCAGCAAAGCTATAAACATCTGGAGTGTGTTCTAGGTTGCCACGAATCAGTTGCCACAGCATTTTAAACAAGCTGAGTTTATCGCTCTTAGCAACCACTACGCCTGCGACTTTGCCTAAAGCAGCCTGTTTTGCAATTTTTAAATTTAGATCTGCCAACTGTAGCTGATTATTACCAAAGAAAATCAGCGGTGTTTTAACAGGATAATAAATAGTATCCACTTCAATCTGTAGTTTTAATTCCTTGCGATCACGAATTAATACATCTAAGCCCGAAGTGTATGCATGTACTGGAAAGCGCCCAAAACGTTGATTATAAATTTCACGTTTTTTTATAAATAAAGGATATAACCCCAAACTCGCATTATTTAAATAAATATGGTTATTAATGCTGGCAACATGCGTTTCACGAATTAGCCCCTGCACAATAACTTCTGCAGCCTGTTTTAATTGCAGTGGTATATCCAACACACGTGCAACATAATTAAATGTACCTAAAGGCAATATTCCCATTGGAATTGACGTACCCATTAAGTATTGCGCAACAGCATTTAAGGTGCCATCTCCACCCGCAACCACCACAACTCCAGGATTATCAAGTTGTTGATGACGCGCTAACACATGCGACATGAAATTTGCAAAGTTTCCAAATTCACTAATTTCAAATGACTGTATTTCAAAATCATGCGCCGAGAAAATATGCAATATTTCCTCATATCCATCTTCTTTTTGATTGGCATGAAAACCTGAATTTTGATTATATATAATGGATAAAGGTTTCGTTTGTTTAGACATTTTTTATACGTCTCAACCCTGAATATTATTATTTTGTAGAATTTATCAACAATTAATAGCACCTTTATGTAAAATTCGAATTACCACCATTTATTTAATCAATAATATTTCCCAATTACAAAGCAAGTACAAGCCATTGTTTTATATAATTATATATAAAATAAATAATACCCATTAAAACAAAAAATATGATTAAAAAATAATTAAAATAACACAAGTTGTTGTTATTTAACAAAATAAATCATAAATAGCATTATCTACCAAATAAAATCTACCACTTCTTTAGTCTTATTTTTTTTATGAAATTATGCTTTAATAGCGCCACTTTTTTTAATATTTCATCTGCGCATTGTAACCCTTTGCACAGATTAGACTTTGTACAGTTTGTACACACTTTAGATAGGCCTCACCATGACCCAAGTGAACGCACCAGAATTCGTTCGTCACCCTAAGCTTATTGCTTGGGTGGAAGAAATTGCAAAATTAACCAAACCAGCAAAAATCGAATGGTGTGACGGTAGCGCAGAAGAATATCAACGTTATATCGACTTGATGATCGCTAACGGCACAATGCAAGAACTTAACCAAGAAAAACATCCTGGTTCTTACCTTGCTAATTCTGATCCTTCTGACGTTGCTCGTGTTGAAGGTCGTACTTACATCTGCTCTGAAAAGCAAGAAGATGCTGGCGCAACAAACAACTGGGAAGCTCCAGCTGAAATGCGTGCTCGTCTTAACGGTTTATTCGACGGTTCAATGAAAGGTCGTACTTTGTACGTAGTACCTTTCTCTATGGGTCCTTTAGGTTCTCATATTGCTCACATCGGTATCGAACTTACTGACTCTCCTTACGTTGCTGTAAGCATGTCTAAAATGGCTCGTATGGGTAAAGCTGTTTATGACGTACTTGGTACTGATGGTGAATACGTACCTTGCGTACACACTGTTGGTGCGCCACTTGCAGAAGGCGAAAAAGACGTTGCTTGGCCTTGCAACCCTGAAAAATACATCGTTCATTACCCAGAAACTCGTGAAATCTGGTCTTACGGTTCTGGTTACGGCGGTAACGCATTGTTGGGTAAAAAATGCCTAGCTTTACGTATTGCTTCTTCAATGGGTCGTCAACAAGGTTGGTTAGCTGAACACATGCTGATCCTTGGTGTGACTAATCCACAAGGCGAAAAACACTACATCGCAGCTGCATTCCCATCTGCTTGTGGTAAAACAAACTTTGCAATGTTGATTCCACCAGCTGGTTATGAAGGTTGGAAAATTGAAACTGTAGGTGACGATATTGCTTGGATCAAACCAGGTGAAGACGGTCGCTTATATGCAATCAACCCTGAAGCTGGTTTCTTCGGTGTAGCGCCTGGTACAAATACTAAGACTAACCCGAACTGTATGGCTACTCTTCACAAAGACGTTATTTATACAAACGTTGCTGTGACAGACAATGGCGAAGTATGGTGGGAAGGTCTTTCTAAAGAAGCGCCTGCTAACCTTACAAACTGGAAAGGCCAACCGCATACTGGCGCTGAAAAAGCTGCTCATCCAAATGCGCGCTTCACTGTTGCTGCTGGTCAATGCCCTTCTATCGACGCTGACTGGGAAAATCCAGCTGGTGTGCCAATTTCTGCGTTCATCTTTGGTGGTCGTCGTGCAGACACAGTGCCTCTAATTTCAGAAGCATTTGACTGGGTTGACGGTGTTTACAAAGCTGCAACTATGGGCTCTGAAACAACTGCCGCTGCTGTTGGTCAACAAGGTATTGTTCGTCGCGACCCATTCGCGATGCTTCCTTTCGCTGGCTACAACATGGCTGACTACTTCTCTCATTGGTTAGAAATGGGTGAAGAAGTTGCTGCTAAAGCAGAAGCTGCTGGTAACAAACTTCCAGGTATCTACAACGTGAACTGGTTCCGTCGTGATGCTGAAGGCAACTTCGTATGGCCTGGTTTCGGTCAAAACATGCGTGTTCTTGAGTGGATCATTGACCGCTGTGAAGGTCGTGCTACTGCAATTGATACACCAATCGGCCGTGTACCAACTTACGAACAGTTGAACTGGACTGGTTCAGACTTCACTAAAGAACAATTTGACCTTGTTACTTCTCAAGACAAAGATCAATGGATCAAAGAACTTGAAAGCCACACTGAATTGTTCAACAAGTTAGGTGACCGTTTACCAGCTGCGCTTAAAACTCGCCAAGACGAGCTTTTAGCTGCTGTTAAATCTGCTTAATCATTTAAGCGATTAAAAAAAAGACCGCTATATGCGGTCTTTTTTATTTTTATTAAATCTTTTACCATTAACTCTTATAAACCCAATTTAGTGATACAATTAATAAAATCAATAGATTATCTCTCAATTTCATGAATAAGAAATATTCTACCACCTATAGAATAAAGACTATCGAAGCTTTGGAACAATCTAAAAAATTAGATTTTGAAAATATTATTCCCATAAAACCATATTCAAAAATATCTAATAAAAAACTTGAAGAACTATCATTCTTATTAAATGAAAGAATTTTACCTATTCTTATCAGTCAATTTGGAAATAATTATAGAGGAGCCTCTTGTATTAATTTTTCTGCAGCTTTATATGCATGGTTAAACGCACTAAACTGTGATGCTGAAATAGTTTTTGGAGAAGTTGAAATTTTCCACACAGATGAATTTGATGTCACTTTAGAAAACTTAACGCACGAATACAAAAACAATATTAGATCTGGCGTCCAAAATGTTCATGCGTGGGTTACGATTGGTGATGATATTATAATTGATGCCTGCCTCCCTGATAGAATTTTTAAATATTATAAAGTGCCACAGTTACCCAATATTTTTGTTACGCGCGCATATATAATGGCTGAAAGATGGAAATCTAAATATAAGCCTATGTTAATAGGCTCAGATTTCATCAATAAAACCAACAACTTCAATCCAATTGATGCTATTCCACAAATTCAATCAATGATTAACAAATTGATGACTTCAGAAATAAATTCGCAATAGTAAATAAAGATATCTACTACGCAACATTCTTTTTCATACGGTGCTCATGTAGCGCCGTTAAATAATCATCCAATTGCTGCGTATCATCCACACTAAATTGTAAATACAGTTTCGTCCTACGTTTTAATATATCTTCACTACTCACTGCCCACTCATGCTCAACCAAATAATCGACTTCTAGCGCATACAAACCATGACCAAAGTTCAGCCCCAATTCATGCACTGATCCAGCTTGCTTGATCAAACTCCACACCCGTGTGCCGTAGGCATAAACCCAGCGCTGTATTGTATATTCGTCCAGCCCTTTTATTTTATGCCCGATCTCAGTCGCAAGTTGGTCTATAGATGAAAACTGCTCTGCGCCTGGCAATAACGAATTTTCCGTCCAGTGAGGTGCCAAATCACCAAAAAATGGCCTTAACTGTTCTAATGCTGCTTCAGCTAATTTGCGATATGTCGTCAACTTCCCACCAAATACCGAAAGCAGCGGTGCTTCATCAAGAGTTACATCTAGAGCCAAAGTATAATCACGAGTAACCGCAGCTGGGTTATCCGACTCATCATCACACAGCGGTCGCACACCAGAATAAGTTGCAATAATATCTAGCGCTGTCAGCGGTGTTTTAAAATGTGCATTGGACACATCCAATAAATAATTGATTTCTTCAGGGCTGATTTCGACTGTATTAGCGTCGCCGGTATACTCACGATCCGTCGTACCTATTAAGGTATATTGATTTAAATACGGAATGGCAAAAACAATGCGTTGATCATGATTTTGCAAAATAAAGGCTTTATTTTGAGCATACAGCTTAGGCACAATGATATGACTACCTTGTACCAACCGTATACCATAAGCAGGTTTTAGCGCCAGACTTTGCTGAATAAATTGAGCAACCCAAGGGCCGGCAGCATTAACCAATGCCTTGGCTTTTATCCACAAATGCTGTCCATCTTTTTCTAATTCCAGCACCCAAACACCCGCCATACGCTGTGCGGACAAACAAATCGTTCGCGTCATAATTTTAGCGCCATGCTCATGTGCCAGCATTGCATTCACCACCACCAGACGCGCATCATCAACCGTACAATCGGAATATTCAAAGCCTCGGCTAAAATTCGCTTTTAACGGGCTGTCAGGGCTTTCAAAAAATACTTGTTCTGACCCGAGTAACTGTTCACGCTTACCTAAATAATCATAGATAAATAGACCTGCTCGAATTAGCCATGCAGGCCTTAAATGAGGCTGATGAGGCATAATAAAACGCATAGGATGTACCAAATGTGGGGCTTTCTTTAACAGCACTTCACGTTCTGCCAATGCCTCACGCACCAAGCGAAATTCTTTATGCTCTAAATAACGCAAACCACCATGTATCAATTTAGAACTCGCAGAAGAAGTATGCGAAGCCAAATCATCTTTTTCACATAAGAAGACACTTAAACCGCGTCCTGCCGCATCTGCAGCAATACCCGCACCATTGATTCCTCCACCAATGATCGCCAAGTCATATAAATCATGCATAAGCGTCTCCTCTTATTGTTATTTTCAGTGCATTTTTTAATTCTTCCAATCCCAAGTCACCATTCCATCACTAAGAAAAAAATTCACTCAACTTATATTTACCACCACTCAGCATGAATAAGTGCTCAATTCAATGTAACACCTCTTCGGCATAATGAACATTTTATATACAATTTGTTTAATTTCGTTACCTTTCCAGTAAAGCAGCAGACTTAAGATAAAACTTCAAACAAAAATAAATGGATATAACAATGACGAATACCGCAATGCAGCCTGCGCCGCTGGACACCAAAACGCGGGTTAAATCCATCTTGGGTGGTTCTGCTGGCAACTTAGTTGAATGGTATGACTGGTATGTCTATGCTGCCTTCACACTCTATTTTGCCCATGCCTTTTTCCCACAAGGTAGCCAAACTGCCCAACTCCTCCAAGCAGCAGCCATTTTTGCTGTCGGTTTCCTCATGCGACCAATTGGTGCATGGATTATGGGAGTTTACTCTGACAAAAAAGGCCGTAAATCGGGTTTAACCCTGTCTGTTACGCTCATGTGTATTGGCTCATTAATGATTGCCATCTCACCTACGCATGACCAAATCGGCATCTTCGCGCCCATTATTTTAGTGGTCGCACGGCTAATTCAAGGCCTAAGTGTTGGCGGTGAATATGGTGCCAGTGCGACTTATTTAAGTGAAATGGCTGAGAAAAACCACCGAGGCTTTTTTTCGAGTTTCCAGTATGTGACCTTAATTGCTGGGCAGCTCACTGCGCTCTGCGTTTTACTGATACTGCAATGGCTACTGACAGAGCAACAGCTACATGATTGGGGATGGCGTATCCCATTTTTCATTGGTGCTTGTTTGGCTGTTGTGGTGTTCCGTATCCGTCGTGGCTTACTCGAAACACAATCATTTCAAAATGCACAAAAAGAAAAAGACCAACCTGAATCTGGCTTACTTTCCTTATTTAAACACTATCCTAAAGAAGCTTTTACGGTGCTCTTTCTTACCGCAGGGGGTACTTTGGCTTTTTATACCTATACCACCTATTTACAAAAATATTTGGTCAATACTTCAGGCTTTAGCAAACCCGCCGCAACGCAAATCACCACCTTAGCCCTGTTTATTTTCATGTGCTTACAACCTGCTGCAGGCGCATTGTCTGATAGAATTGGTCGTAAACCTATTATGATCGCCTTTGGTGTATTGGGCGTTCTATTTACATACGTGCTGTTTGATGCCTTGGGACAAACACAGGACTATTGGACTGCATTTTGGTTATGTTTAGCAGGTCTCATCATTGTTACAGGCTATACTTCTATTAATGCTGTAGTAAAAGCAGAGATGTTCCCTGCGCATATTCGTGCTTTAGGTGTTGCACTTCCTTATGCGCTAGCCAATACAATTTTTGGGGGTACTGCAGAATTCTTTGCGCTCAGCTTTAAAGAAGCAGGTCATGAATCGTGGTTCTTTGTTTATGTCAACGTGATGATCTTTATTTCACTGCTGGTATATATCTTTATGAAAGACACTAAACACCATTCTCAAATTAAAGAACACTAAGCGCCCTGCCACTGCTCAACTGCAGTGGCATATTTCCACACTGCATCATGTTTTTATAAGGTCACCTGCATTTTCGCCATCGAGTCTAAGGTCTGTTTATGTCATACTCAGCCATAGAAATAACAAGACTGGAAATGACCTTCATGAAAATAGCACTTAAATTGTTTACTTTAGGATGTTGCACCACATTTTTAGCAGCTTGCCAAAGCACTCCCCAAACTTATAATGGCCATGCTGGGTATCAAATTGAAGCACAAAATACCACAAGTGCGACGCTGGCTTACACCTTGGCTGGACGACAAAATCAACAATTAGACGAAAATAAATTACAGCGCGCCTGCCAAAAAGTACTTGGCCAACATCGCACATTTAAGCTGAATATTTTAAGTATTAATGAAATTGCCAACCCAGCAACCACAGCGCAGCAATATGGTCGTCAAATTGGCAACTCTCGCGCAAGCTTTGGGCTAAGCAATACACCAGATCTACGCAATACAGACAACCTCGGCGCACAAAATGCACTAGATGCACGCCCTGCAACCTTACGGGTGGTGCGTTACACTTGCTCATAATGCAATGCATACATAAAAAAATAAGACGCTCAAGCGTCTTATTTTTTTTAACACAGCAATTCTTATCGTGTCTTATAAAAGCTAACATTACGAAATTCAGGTGATTCATCCAAATCTGGCCAAGTGGTTGCACTACGCTCATCGAGTTTTTCATACTTTGGATGACTAAAGTTTTTGACACGACTGTCTGCTACCCACACCTCTGGCGCAAACTTTAAAAATTCATCTAAGAAAAAACGGTTACACTGGTCATACAGCACATCCGCCGCCAACAGAATATCGACTTGCTCCGCCTTATACAGATCATCTAAATATTCAAGCTCAACATTATTCAACTCGGCATTTGCGCGACAAGCATCCAAGCTCACTTGATCAATATCACAGCAAATCACACGCTTTGCCCCTGCCATTTTGGCAGCAATTGCAACTACACCTGAACCCGCACCAAAATCCAATACTACTTTGTCTTTAACATGATGAGGTTCTGCCAGTAGCCACTGTGCCATCGCAAGCCCAGAAGCCCAACAAAAAATCCAATACGGCGTGTCATTCCAAATACGGCGAATGACTTCATCATCCATTTTATCTGTTGGAAATACAGGTGGAATCAGCCACAAAGAAATTGGCGTTTCAGGCAATTGCTGTGCATGTAATTCACAGTGTGGAATCACTTCGTGCAGTGCTTTAAGGAGGTGCTCAGGGGCTTGGGGGAATTGGAAAGTACAGCTCATATTAAGCCTTGGGGATAATTTTATTTGAATTTATAAACGTATTGGATACACGATATCGTCATCTGCTGCTGTTTGAGGCAGACCTCATTCAAATTAACACTGTTTCTGCGACAACATTAATCAAAAGACAAAATATGTCGAGTTCAGCAGATGACAAATGGTTTTCTTGCGAAGCTCGCTTCTCATTTTGCCGAAACAAAAGTAGCATACGAGCTTCTTACATTTATAAGTCACAACGGAAAGACTCCGCCGCAACAATGGCAACTGTATTAACCTAAAGCTTTTTCAGCAGCTTCAACAGTTTGACGAATCAAAGTTGTAATCGTCATAGGGCCTACACCGCCTGGAACTGGCGTATAAGCAGAAGCAATTTCTTCAATACCTACCAATTGAATATCGCCAACACCACCGCCATCACGTGGATGGAAGCCAGCATCTACAACCACTGCGCCCGGTTTGATCCAATCTTTTTGAATCAATTCAGCTTTACCAACAGCACCCACAATAATGTCTGCTTGCTTAACAAAGCTTGCTAAATCTTGTGTACGTGAGTGGCAAATCGTTACTGTTGCATTCGCTTCAAGTAGCATTGCAGCCATTGGTTTACCCAAAATAGCAGAACGACCCACAACAACCGCATGTTTACCCGCGATTTCGATGTTGTTTTCTTTCAAAATCGTCATGATGCCAGCAGGTGTAGCTGAACCGTAAGCTGCTTCACCCATTGCCATACGGCCAAAACCTAGGCAAGTCACGCCATCTACGTCTTTTGCAAGCGAGATTGCATCGAAGCAAGCACGTTCATCAATTTGAGCAGGGACTGGGTGTTGTAACAAAATTCCGTGAACATCTGGGTTTGCATTTAATTTTTCAATTTCAGCAAGCAATTGTTCAGTTGTGGTTTCTTTAGGAAGTTCAACTTTTAATGAATCCATACCGACACGGCGGCAAGCATTTCCTTTCATACGCACATAAGTTGCAGATGCACCATCGTCACCTACCAAAATAGTCGCAAGAATTGGGGTACGACCTGACTTCTCTTTTAACGCTTCTACGCGTGTTAACAAGTCAGCTTCAATTTGCTTCGCCAATGCACGACCATCTAAAACTAATGCCACGGCACATCTCCAAGTGATGATATGAATCAATTTTGCACATAATACATGATAATTTTAATTATTTTCCGCTATATGCTGTTTTTATGCGCATCCGAATGAACAAGCTATTGTTTTTTTTTCTGAGCTTGCTAATATACGCATCAACAAGACATGGCGGGGTGGCAGAGTGGTCATGCAGCGGACTGCAACTCCGTGTACGCCGGTTCGATTCCGACCTCCGCCTCCATCTTGTTAAGCCCGAGTGGTGAAATCGGTAGACACAGGGGATTTAAAATCCCCCGACCTTCAAGTCGTGCCAGTTCGAGTCTGGCCTCGGGCACCATCTTTCTACTACAGATTGATTGGTGCATATAAAGAACCCAGCGTTAAGCTGGTTTTTTATGCCTAAAATTTGGCTTTCGCATCATTTTATTGGTCAATCCCCCTTCTTCGTTTTGAACGCATAAAAAAAGCACCCTTACGGATGCTGTGGAAAAACAGTTAAAATTTTATTTATTTTGAAATAATTTCAACATTTATAGCTAAGCACATTGATCTTGCAAATACATCATCAAACTCTGTTTAAGTTCTTGCCTTAAACTTTCTGGCTGTAAAATGGATAAGCCTGGTATCCAAAAACGTATTAAAGGCAACAGTTGCATGGTATGTGCAATCTGACAACTTAAAATTAATGCCCCATCTTCCAGCTCTTGTAAAGTCTGTTGCTCTAGCAACAAGCGTCGTTGCTTAAAATAACTTGCAATATTCGCAGCAACTTTAATCTGCACCTCAAACTTGTCTTGGCCAAACCAAATACTGTCTTCATCTTGCAAACTGCTTAATACAGTATGATCTGGAAGAAATGTCTCGTATTCATGCTTGGTCGTTTGTAGTTGCATGTGGCTTAAACGATAGGTTCTTAATTGTCCTTTACGGACAGCCGCCAAATACCAACTACCATGATGATGAATTAAACGATAAGGCCGTACCAATTTAGGTTCATTTTTATATAAAAAACCAATTTGACGATGCTGCTGTATAGCACTACTTAAGCTTTGAAATAATTCAATATACAGTGAGGCATCTTCATATTCGTAACCTTTAGCGCTATACACCTCTGATGCCTGCTGATTTAACAGTTCCTTTAAAAAAGGAAAATCTAATGAGGGATACAATTGCTCTACCCCTGAAATTTGAGCGAACTGCTTAAAATCGTGAGGCTTAACTTTGGTTAAATAAGCAGGGTCTAAATAGAATTTTTTGCTTTGGTCATCTTGTAAGAGTGGTAAATTACTACTCATACGATCAAAGTCACGACTAATCGTTCTTGTGCTGACCGAATATTCAAGCGCCAACTCTTTAATCGACAAACGTGCTCCTGCATTTAGCTTGGTCAGTATACTGGCCAAACGCTCAGCAAGACGTTCATGCGTCGAAGGATTTTCTTTCATACAATCTCTTTTTAATACGCTTTTTAAATAGCGTTATTTTTAGCGACAACCTACCCGATTTAATCCCAAGACACCTAAACTCACATGAAGCTGGGCTTTAATTTTGTGCTAAACGGTCAATATATCGCTCTAGATGCAACATAGCTTTATAGAGTTTATGCAAATCTCGCACGACCACTTTATTGCGTATAATTCCTTTATGTAGACGCTTTAAAGCTCGACCACTATGCAAATCCGTGTAAGCATTTGGAATAATTTTCATAATCCCTCCCTGAATGTGATTTAACACAAAACTTCAAAAAATAGTGTGATTTATTAATTACCTAATTTATACAAAACTTTGGACAGGTTGTGTCGAATAATTTGCATTTTTTTTACTTTTTGGCAAATTTTATGATTTATTTTAAGCACATAATTTGACGCACCTCACACTTTCTTATAAAAAACAAAAGCCAGCTCAAAGAGCTGGCTTTTATTCAGTTTTTGCTCATTTATGCAGTCACATTTACCACAACTTTTCCAATATGCTCACCCGTATCCATACACGCATGTGCTTCTTGAATTTGATCAAAATTAAATGTCTTATAGATCATTGGTAGGCACTCGCCTTTTGCCCATAGCGGTGCCACATGCTGTTGCAAGCCTTGTGCAATTTCGGCCTTTTCTGCGGTATTACGCGCACGCATCGTAGAACCTGTAATAGTCAAACGCTTCATCATGATTTGACCCAATTTCACGTCTTTGGCTTTTGCACCACCCAAGAATGCGATATAGACTAAACGGCCGTCACGACGTAGCAGATTCAAGTTCTTTTCTAAATACGGCGCGCCCACCATATCTAAAACCACATCCACACCGCCATTCTCGGTTGCGTCATTAATCACTTGCTCAAAATCTTGAGTTTTATAGTTAATGGCTGTGGTTAAATTTGAAATAGCGGCTACTTTTTCATCTGAACCCACGGTTGCAAATGACTTTAGACCCAAAGATTTACATAACATTAGCGCAGTGGTGCCAATACCGCTTGCGCCACCATGCACCAGTACGGTTTCACCTGCTTTGGCATGCGCCATTTGAAATACATTGGCCCATACGGTAAAGAAGGTTTCAGGAATGGCTGCCGCTTGAGTAAAGCTCACCCCTTCAGGAATACGAATGGTTTGGCTTTCAGGTACTACGCAATATTCCGCATAACCGCCGCCATTGGTCAGACCACAAACTTTATCACCCACCTTAAACAAAGTGACATCCGCACCCACAGCAACTACTTCGCCTGCAACCTCTAAACCCGGTACTGGCGTTACGCCTTTCGGCATTGGGTACAAGCCTTGGCGCTGCAAAATATCCGGACGGTTGATGCCAAAGGCATGCACTTTTACCAACACTTCATCCGCTTTCGCCTCTGGGATGGCAACACTTTCATAGGCCAGTTTTTCAACACCGCCTGGTTCAGTAATAATGACCTGCTGCATGCTTTGCTGTGACATTGTTTTTCCTTTTCAATTATTGACTATTCATCTATCTCTGCACTATTTGAACATAGAAATGGCGCAGAATGAATAAACATGGACTTATGTATAATCTGTACTGTATTTCGTAAATGAATAATAGGCCAAGCATGTCTCAGATCGTTGAATACAATAAAGATAACGCTAAAGACTATGAATGGTTCGATGGTTTTGCCGTGATTCGCTTCTATGCAGACTGGTGCGCGCCATGTGTACAGAACTTCCCTGTATTTGAACAATGTGCAAGCCAAATGTCTTCGCAGCATGCACGGCTCAAATTTGGCAAGGTGAATGTTGATTCCTCACCGATACTGACCTTGCGTTATAAGGTTTATGGACTGCCTTCAACCTTAGTGTTTTATCGCGGGCAAGTGATTCAACGTATTGCAGGTGTCAAATCACTTTCTGAATTAACAGCCATCATTCTAAGCGCGATGCAGTCACACTCAGACAATGACTAAGCAAATTTCCTAACTGTTATTTGGAGGTCGGTTCATTCGGCAGGCGTACAAACTTCATTAACGTATTACGCACCAATGGCAACACGATCAAAATGAGCGGAAAGGCCATCATCCACGACATGCTCCATGCGCGCAGCCACATGCCAAGAAAACCTTCAACTAAGCCTTTATTCATCAGCATGTTAAAGCAGGAAATTGAACCGCTCATAATGCCGGACAAGATTAGGGGCATCAGCCAAGTCATGTGTTTGGGATGAAATTTTGGGAGTTGATTCATCTGTAAATACCTATTGTTCGTCTTGGGCTGAGTTCTGGGCTTTTACGGTTTGTTTCAGTGTTTTCATAAACTGACCAAAATACGGCATGAAATCTTTAAATAAAGGATGGTCTTTATTTTCCAACAAAGTTTCACCAAATAGTTTCAGACCCACGGCAAAGGCTTTGGTCTTTTCATCATCTAATAATTGCGCTTTGGTCAAATGCTCCAGCACCTTAAACAGGTCATCATGGTTGTAGGCATTAAACTGCAAAGCTTCTGTATAGGTCGATGGATTGCCCTGTGCATCCGCAATGTGTTTGAGTGTAATTTCATATTGATGCTGTTTCACTAAGACACCTCCATACGGCTGATTTCGACGGCCGCCTGATCGATTTTTTCTGCAATGGCATACACCTGTTCAGATGTCAGTTCACAGTGCTGAATTTTGATGCGTAGTGATGCTTTTAGGTTTTCCATCGCACGCTTGATGTCAACGTATTGTTCATTGTTATGAATTTGCTTGCGGGTATCAAAACGGCACAGAATTTTCTCTACTGTGGCTTTTTCTGCATCTAGGTGCTGTATGCCTGACTGCGTAACGCTGTATTGTTTACGGTCTTCTGCATTCAGTTCTGCGTGTATGTATTGCTGTTCTTCGAGGTAATTCAGCGTTGGGTAAATTGTCCCTGTGCTTGGGCTGTAGCCACCGCCGACGATTGCACCGACATCTTTGATAATATCGTAGCTGAACTTAGGCGCTTGAGAGATCAAATGTAGCACCAATAGTTTCATGTGCCCTGCTTCAAACAAGCGTTTGCGGGTTTTAGCAGGACTATCGTTAACAGCAAGAAGGTCAGAATTTGACATCGCAAAGATACACCTTAAGATTTATTAAGATATATCTTATATTAAATTAAAAAATTTTCAACTCTGTATACACAATCAGCACAAATGATTTATTTTCTGCCCTAACGTGAGCTTTAGCGTTTGATTTGCTGGGCAATGTGTTGAAATTCAACTCTGTTTTGGCAGTACATCTTGGTGATGTGTACAGCCTAAAATTTTTCAGCATTCGATTTCATCGCACAATTTCGTATATAATTCGACTGTGTTTAAATTAAGCATACCGCCTAAAACCAATAACAATCACGATATAAAGAATAACAATGACCGATCATCTGCGACATAAATTTGAGAATCTTGAACTTCAAGCTGGCCAAGGCAAAATCAGTGCGTTTATGTCCATGTCCTTAGGGCTTTTAGGCATATTTTCTGCTTTGTGCTTTTTGTTTCCTAGTGTACTAACCACCCCCGAATTACGCCCACTGTATAGCAAGCATTATGATGTGTTTTATTACACGCTTTTGGCGGGAATTGTTTTGGCTGCGGGTTTTGGGGCTTATAGCGCCATTATTAAGCAAAATAGATATGGTTTTTATGGGCTGTGTTTTAGTTTGCTGGCTGTGGTTTTGGGCTGTGGCTTAATTAAAGCGCCTACGCTTCCTGCTTTGCCATTTTATGCAGGTTTTGATTACTTTGTGATTACGCTGATTATTTTGGCGGCTGTGTTTATTCCGCTTGAAGGTTTTTTTGCCAAAAATAAGGAACAAAAGTTATTGCGTGTAGGCTGGGTGACAGACATGAAGTATTTTATGTTTAGCCATGTGGGGATTCAGCTGTTTTCGTTTTTAACCGTAATGCCAATTCAATATTGGATTACGCACCTGCCTTCTAACCCGATTGTTCCTTGGGTGCAAGCGCAGCCGATGTGGCTGCAGTTTATTGAGCTATTAATTGTGGTAGATTTCACAACCTATTGGTTGCACCGTGCTATGCATGAGGTGAATTTTTTATGGCGTTTTCATGCTATTCACCATTCTACGGAGCAAATGGATTGGCTGGCGTCTTCTCGTTTGCACATTGTTGAAGTTTTAATGACGCGCTTTATTGCTACTTTGCCTATTTTTCTTTTAGGTTTTCATACTTCTGCGGTATTTGCGTATTTGGTGTTTATTTCTTTTCACGCGATTTTTATTCATTCGAATGTGCGTTTTCGCTTTCCGTATTTGCGCTGGATTATTGCTACACCTGAGTTTCATCATTGGCATCATTCTTCGGAAAAGCCTGCGATTGATAAAAATTATGCTGCTTTTATTCCGCTTTATGATGTGGTGTTTAAGTCGGTGTATATGCCGAATCATTTGGCGAGTGTATATGGGACAGTTGGCTATAAGATTCCCAATAGCTTTGTAAAGCAGTTCACTTGGCCGTTTAAGCGTTATGTAAACAAGTTGAAGAAGCGTTTTGGCAAAGATTCGATTTGAGTGAAAAAAGCCCTGCTACTAAAAGACATCTGCGTGTTTTAACAGGGCTACTATTAGCTGCGAAAAGATCTGAATTTGACATTGTAAAGATACACCTTAAGATTAATTAAGATGCATCTTAATGCATTTTTTAATTCTTCATATTAAATTAAACAAAACCACCTTGATGGTGGTTTTTAATTACAACAATACATAATTGTTTTGTAAGTTTTTATATGCGATATCAATTTGACGTGGAGTAAAATTTTTTTTGTTTAAATTCCAATTGTGAATTTTATTTACTAAATCTTCCCTATTATTAGATCCTTCATATTTAGCTACCCAATGAACAGATGCTAGTAACTCTAAACCATACCTACTTTCAAAACCATCTACTATATCTGTAACCTTTTCGAAGCGCTCTAATGTCTCAGGATAGCTTTTAAGAAACTCTCTAGCTTCTTCAATTGCTCCCGGCACCAAGCTTAAAGCTTTCGATGGATCATCTCCACCATCATCATAACCATGAATATAATGACCTTCCATCACATTCAATACATGTCTTAGATTATCTGCATAAGGACCATAATGCGCCTTTGTATAATTCAAACGTAATGGCTCGCCAACTTCTTGCATAAAATATAAAAGTTTCTGAACCTCCAATAATGATACAAAAGGATCCAATAAACCCTTTAAATATCTTTGCATTAGCTCAATTAAAATTGCACGCCCAGGCGTCATTTTGGGAACTTTCTTATTGATAACTTTCTCAATTTTTGTATCTAAACTTAGTGGTTCGAAAACAAGAATATCAACATCAGATAGATCACTTAAATGTTGAACTATTTTATCTTTTACATTATGCCAATCTAAACCACCTAAACCTGCACCTAATGGAGGTATTGCAATTGAGCTTATTTTTTTATTCTTAATTTCTAAAGCCAAACTATTTAAACCTGAATCTATATCTTCGATACGACTAGCACCTTTCCAATGTCTTTTTGTTGGGAAATTAACGATATATCTAGGATTTGTTAATTCTAGTGTTTCATAAACAAACATTTTTCCAGGTACTACTTCGTTATGTTTACAAGCTAAAGCATATTGTTTAAAGTTTTCTGGCCATGCTTTTTTAAATTGAAGAGCAATACCTCTCCCCATTACTCCTACACAATTAACTGTGTTTACAATAGCTTCGACATCTGCTTTTAATATGTCGCCATGAGTAAATCTAATCATAACGAAATCTCAATAATACCATTCTGGCATAATTCTAACATGAGGCCTATAGCTTTGACCAACCAATACAGTGTTAACTCTAGTCAACATAGCTTGATTACAAACACCTATTTCTTTAACTAAGCTCCATGGAATTGAATTCTCAATCAAAAATTCTGCTTGTTTTTGATCTCGGCAACTACTCCAATATCGACTGAAAATAGCATTCCAGTCTAATAAAATTAGATCACTTAAATTATTGTAATCTTCAAAAAATCTAGATCCAGCATTAGTAGAGGTAAAGACCCAACGTCTACTATTAGCTATTGCCCATTGAACACATTCATGCATATCAAAACGTAAATGAATGATATTAGACTGCCCTCCATCGTAGGTTAAATCCGAATTACCCTGATTAATCATATATAACATTACTGATCTAGGACAGAAATAGAATGGAACACATTGCCCTACATATAAATTAGGATAACAACTTAAAGTCAGCTCCGTTAAACGCCTTTGCTTTATATGACTTAGACCAATTACCGTACCACCAAACTGATTTTGAGACACAAGACTATCTGACAATAATCCATGGGATATTATCGAAGAAAGTTTATCAATGTGTGCTATATGATATAATTCAGGGTTACGTGGTACTGTCATCGAATCATCCATGAAATTTTTCTATTTCTTTTTATTGGGATGCTTAAAACAAAATCAACTTAAATCGTTAAATTTATATATTTTTTATAAAAACCCGCCTTTCGGCGGGTCTTTTTTTAAATCAATTCAACCAATTACAGACGAACTAACTCAACAATTTTCTCAGCAACTTCTTCAGCAGACTCAACTGTATAAGTCACATCAGTACCTTCAGCAGTATCTGTAATCACAACCACACCAGTTTCACGAACTAGTGCAATTTGCTCTACAGTTAAACCAGCTTTCGCAATCGCAACTACACCTTGCTGAATCAACAAACTTTCAATCGCTTGCGCATTTTCAAGGGCTTTCGCAGTCACAGTTACCGCAGCAGGTTTTTGACCTAAACGTGCAGCACGCACTTCAGCAGTCACAGGCTCGTTGTGTGCAGTCCATTCAATTGCAGACTCAACCATACCCGCACCAACAGTTACGTTATTTAAACGGTCAATAAAGATAAATGAACCTGTGTAACGGCTGTCTTGATAGCGGTCAAATACCACTGGCGCATCAAACTCGATGGTTACATCCGCAATTGAGTTTAACTCAAGCTCAGACACTTCCATTTTTTCCAATGTGTTTACATTGGTACGATAGTTGATTTTCGCAACTTTCGCAGGAATAGTTTGTGTACCAAACTTCACGTTATACAGTTTGCCAACCACTAAAGGCGCATCTGTCATCCATACCACAGAGGCACGTGCAGAACGTGAAATTAACGGTTGTTCGCCCGCTTTTACCAACACGTTACCGCGTGAAATATCAATTTCATCATTTAGCGTAAGTGTTACCGCTTGACCTGCAACAGCATAGTCTAAGTTACCGTCAAAAGTCACGATTTCTTTAACAGTAGACGACTTACCAGATGGCAATGCAGTAATGGTATCGCCAACTTTCACTTCACCAAGTGCAATCGTACCGCAGAAGCCACGGAAGTCGAGGTTCGGACGGTTGACATACTGAACTGGGAAACGGAATTCGTGCTTGCTCGTATCATGCGAAATTTCAACAGTTTCCAAAGTCTCCATTAAAGTCTGACCTTGGTACCAAGGTGTAGATGGAGATTTGTTTACAACGTTATCACCATTCAACGCAGAAATTGGCGTGAAGATAATGTTCGCAGGTTTACGGTCGCCCAATTGGTTTACGAACTCGTTGTACTCTGCTTGAATTTCATTGAAGCGCGCTTCAGAGAATTCAACCAAGTCCATTTTGTTCACTGCAACCACAATATTACGAATACCCAAAAGACTCGCAATGAATGAGTGACGACGAGTTTGCGTTTGAACGCCATAACGCGCATCAATCAAGATGATCGCTAAATCGGCAGTCGACGCACCAGTTGCCATGTTACGTGTGTATTGCTCATGCCCTGGGGTGTCGGCAATAATGAACTTACGTTTTTCAGTAGAGAAATAACGATAAGCCACGTCAATGGTAATACCCTGCTCACGTTCCGCTTGCAGACCATCGACAAGTAAAGCCAAGTCAGGTGCATCACCCGTAGTACCCACTTTTTTAGAGTCACGTGTTACGGCTTGCAATTGATCTTCATAAATCAATTTTGAATCGTAAAGCAAACGACCAATTAGAGTCGATTTACCATCATCCACGTTACCGCAAGTCAGGAAACGTAGAAGGTCTTTATTTTCGTGTTGTTTTAAATACGCCAAGATGTCTTGGCTAATTAAATCTGATTGATGAGACATTGCTCAAAGCTCCACATATTCTTTTGAAATCGGTTTCTTTTAATCCCCCTGTTTCCCCCTTTATAAAAGGGGGACTTTCTCCTCTCTTTTTCAAAGATGAGCGGCACTGCTGCGCAAGGGGAGAGATTCTTAGAAGTAACCTTCCTGCTTTTTCTTTTCCATCGAACCTGCTTCGTCATGGTCGATCATACGGCCTTGACGTTCAGATGTGGTAGCTAAAAGCATCTCTTGGATAATTTCCGGTAAAGTTGTTGCAGTTGATTCAACCGCACCTGTAAGCGGGTAACAACCTAAAGTACGGAAACGCACCGATTTCATTTGTGGCACTTCACCTTCGTTCAAACGCATACGCTCATCATCAACCATGATCAGTGTACCGCTACGCTCAACCACTGGACGTTCAGCAGCCAAGTACAAAGGAACCAATTTAATGTTTTCGAGGTAGATGTATTGCCAAATATCCAACTCAGTCCAGTTAGACAATGGGAACACACGAATACTTTCGCCTTTGTTCACTTTACCGTTGTAAAGGTTCCAAAGCTCAGGACGTTGGTTTTTAGGGTCCCAACGGTGTTTAGTATCACGGAATGAGTAAACACGTTCCTTAGCACGAGATTTCTCTTCGTCACGGCGCGCGCCACCAAAGGCAGCATCAAACTGATATTTATCAAGTGCTTGTTTTAAGCCTTGAGTTTTCATGATGTCAGTATATTTAGAGCTACCGTAATCGAATGGGTTTACACCTGCATCCTTACCTTCTTTGTTTTGATGCACGATCAAATCAAAGCCATGCTCTTTCGCCATGTTGTCACGGAAAGTAATCATGTCTTTAAACTTCCAACCCGTATCTACATGCAGTAGTGGGAATGGTAGTTTGGCAGGATAGAATGCTTTCAATGCTAAATGCAGCATGACTGCTGAATCTTTACCAATCGAGTAGAGCATGACTGGGTTTTCAAACTCAGCTGCTACTTCACGGATAATATGAATACTCTCAGCTTCTAGCTGTTTAAGATGAGTAAGTCTTTCCTCATTTAACGACATGGACAACACCAGCTTAGAAAAACGTGTACTTATGACACTTTTGAAAATTTATATTCATTATAGTGATTTAGTTATCTAGACTATTGCTTGTTTTATTATATTGATATGCAAATTCGTCATATAAAACTTTGCTGATAGTACATATCAATTTTAATTAATCAATAAAGCACACTATATCAAACCAGCTGATTCTAGCGCTTTAGCGCCAAAATATTAAGTTTAGGTAACAATAACGCCATAGTTAATAACTCTTAAGCATGTATTTGCAAGTTTCATTTTTCACTTTAGATTAAAGTGAATCTAGCCAATCTCACCCATAGACTATGCCTTATAGCCATTTTGACCTTGAAGCACTTAATGCCCGCTTAGCACAGGCGAAACTTGCTGGCTTTATCTATCAGCATCAGCAACACATGCTTATTTTACAAGAAGCCTTGAGCGAAGACGGTTCAGCACTAAATAATTTTGTACAACATGAACTGAGCTCTGATCAATTAGGTCTGCAATTTGGTCTACGACTTTCGGAGCAAAAGTGGGAATTTGTGATTGGGATTACCCACAGCAACCAAGACCGTCGCTATGAAATTGGTGCGGGTAATTTAAAAGGCGATCAACGGGCCTTTAATTTACTGTATGCGTTTTATAATTATCCGAAAGGTTTTTATACCATTAGTATGCCCTTGGCCTGCAATGCTACCCAATTAAAAAATGCCATTGAAGAGCAACTATATGCACTGCCTGAAATGGCATTTTTAGACAGCGCTGTAAAAACCAATCCTATGGGTGAACAAGTGCAATGGATGAAAGCATTTATTGAACAAAATGCCTTAGATATGAAAGTCCGTATTCAAACCTCTTTACTCTAAATACGAGCCTATGTACACCAAACACATCGTTTGAAATAACAAAAGTTAAAGCACTGTATGAAATTAAGATGTGTAGGTATTGAGATCTTGCACCTACTCTGTGGTTTAGCCAGTTAAATAAGGACTGGCTAAGTTCTATTCTGATGGCTCAAATACAAAAATAATAAAGCTGAGTCAATTTAAAACATGTAATTTGAGTAAACGCATGCTGTATTTTTACCACATTTAAAGCGTGACTCAATCAAATAAAATGCCAATCTTTCAAGATTTAAAGCACGTTTTATGCAAAAAATATGCAATTGAGATGAAAATTTCTTATACATTTTGACAATTTTTGTCAGCTATTTTTTTACACAACTCCATCATTCAATGGTATCTTTAATTGAATAAATATGAGTAGCCAGCAAACATTTAAGCTTAAATGTTTGAAACAAAACTCCAAATATAAAAGAGAACAACCTATATGTGGGAATTATTCACACATCCAGCGAACATCGCATTTAGCACCAGTTTGTGCTTAATGTTTTTGTTTGGGATTTTTGAAATTCTGCTAACAATTATTGGAGGCGGTTCACAAACACTGCTTGACCAATTTTTAACAGATAGCGCAACTCCCAATGCAGAAACACACATTGATGCCGATCACGGCTTAATGGGTAAGGCTTTAGATTGGCTTTACTTAGGGCGTGTTCCTTTGTTTGTTTGGTTAATTATCTTTTTAACAGCCTATGCGCTCACAGGTTTTATCATTCAAGGCATCACCCTTCAAATGACCGACATGTTGTTTAATGTTTGGCTTATTTCATTTGCTTGCCTGTTTTTATGTATGCCAGTGGTTCGCACTGTAGCGAAGCTAGTGGCAAAAATCTTACCTCAAGATGAAACGATGGCCATTTATAGTGATGAGTTAATTGGCCGTACAGCAACCATTATTTTGGGTGAAGCGCGACAAAACTACCCTGCTCAGGCCAAAGTGATCGACCACCATGGCACAACACATTACATTTTGGTCGAACCTGAAACCGAAGCGACATTTGGTCAAGGTCAGTCTGTTATTTTAACGCATAAAATCAAAACCGTTTTTCAGGCTGTATCTGTATAAGTACTTTAATTTATTCTCTTTAATTTTATTTTTTATTCAATTACAACAATCTTGAGTTATTTACAACAATGTTAGACATGATTCCAAGTAGCCTACTCATTAGCGTAGGCATTATCTTTGCAGCATTTATTTTTATTGGTTTTATCTTAGCTCGACTTTACCGTCGCTCAAGCAAAGAAATTTCTTTTGTGCGTACTGGCTTTGGCGGTGAAAAAGTAATTTTAGGTGGCGGTGCAATTGTGCTCCCTGTGTTACATGAAATTATTCCAGTCAATATGAATACCCTACGCCTAGAAGTACGCCGTGCGGATGACCAAGCGCTGATTACCCGTGACCGTATGCGTGTGGACGTGATGGCAGAGTTTTATGTGCGTGTAAAACCAACCGCTGACTCCATTGCAACAGCAGCGCAAACTTTGGGTCAAAAAACCATGTCACCCAATGAGCTGAAAAATTTAGTTGAGGGTAAATTTGTTGACTCGCTTCGTGCCGTTGCCGCTGAAATGGCGATGGAAGAATTACATGAAAAACGTGTCGACTTTGTGCAAAAAGTACAGCAGGTCGTATCTGAAGATTTGCATAAAAACGGTTTAGAGCTTGAGACTGTTTCATTAACGGGCTTAGACCAAACTGGCTTTAAGTACTTTAACCCACAAAATGCCTTCGATGCCGAAGGTTTAACTAAACTCACAGAAACCATTGAAGACCGTCGTCGTAAGCGTAATGCAATTGAGCAAGATGCTGACTTAGCGATCAAAACCAAAAACTTAGAAGCAGAACAAGCTCGCTTGCAGATTCTACGTGAAGAAGAATATGCCAAGTTACAACAAGAACGTGAAATTTCTGTACGTCGCGCAGAACAGCTTGCAGAAATTGCATCGCAAGAAGCAGCTAAAAAACGTGAAGCTGAAGAAGCGCGTATTGCAGCTGAACGTGAAGTCGACTTAAAGCGTATTACTGCTGCCCGTGACGTTGAAAATCAAAATATTCAAAAGTCACAGATCATTCAGCAAGCACAAGTAGAGCAAAAGAAAACCATTGAACTGGCTGAGCAAGACCGCGCAATTGCGATTGCGGAAAAATCTCGTGCAGAATCTGAAGCCAAAGCACATGCCGATCAAGCTCGTGCTCAAGCGGTAAAAGCTGAAGAAGAAGTGATTACCGTCCGCCAAATTCAACAAGCAGAGCGTCAAAAGGCTGTTGAATTGGTATCTGCAAAAGAAAAAGCAGAGAAAGAAGCGATTGCAATTACTGTGGCTGCCGAAGCAGGCAAACAAGCTGCTGCTGATGATGCAGAAGCGATACGTATTGCAGCTGAAGCAGAAGCCGAAAAAGTTCGCTTAAAAGCCAAAGGTGAAGCAGATGCGAAAGTTTTGCTCGCACAGGCGATGGAAAAACAATATCAAGTGGATGCTGAAGGTACACGCGCTGTAAACGAAGCAAATAACGTATTGTCATCTGAACAGGTTGAAATGCAGATTCGTTTAGCGATGCTGAAGTACTTGCCTGAAATTATCCGTGAAAGCGTAAAACCAATGGAAAACATTGACGACATTAAGATTTTGCAAGTCAATGGTCTTGGTGGTGTAACTGGCTCAACAGCTGGTGTTGAAGGCGAACAAGGTCAAGTTGCATTGTCTGATCAAGTCGTGAATAGTGCCCTACGCTATCGCTCTCAAGCCCCGCTAATTGACAGCTTAATGAGTGAACTTGGCATTCAAGGCGGCGATATTAATGGCTTGACCCAGAGCTTAAAAACCAGCAAAAACTAAGTTTTGAGTGAGTTATACATTCTGGATGAATTAAAAAAGCAGTGTTCGCACTGCTTTTTTATGGCTTCGTTTTTTTAGAGCCTTCAAACTTCACTCTTATTTAAGAGTAGGCTCAATCTTCTCATGCAGTTTCACTTAACCCTAACACCGAACAAATACCCAAGCCATTATTGCTCTTATATACAAGCTTAAAAACGCCTTTTAGCGCACAAAAAAAAGAGAATCCTAAGACTCTCTTTTTTATGTTTAAGTCAGGTATTTAAACTAGACCTTTGCCTTTTAGCACTTCGTACATGGTCGAGCCTAATTCAGCAGGACTACGCGTATACGCCATACCCGCTTTTTCAAAGGCTGCAAATTTTTCTTCTGCTGTGCCTTTACCACCCGAAATAATCGCCCCAGCGTGACCCATACGTTTACCTTTTGGCGCAGTTACCCCAGCAATATAACCAACTACAGGCTTAGTTACATTCAACTGGATATATTCAGCTGCCTCCTCTTCCGCAGTACCACCAATTTCACCAATCATAATGATGGCTTCGGTTTGTGGATCTTCTTGGAACAATTTCAAGCAATCAATTTGATTCATGCCCGGAATTGGGTCACCGCCAATACCAATACAAGTCGACTGACCAAGACCAAGCTTGGTAGTTTGCGCTACAGCTTCGTAAGTTAATGTGCCTGAACGCGAAATAATACCAATTTTGCCTGCTTGGTGAATATGACCTGGCATAATGCCAATTTTGCATTCACCTGGGGTAATAATACCTGGACAGTTTGGCCCAATTAAGCGTGCGTTATTGCCGTATGTTTCTAAGTAACGCTTGGCTTTTAGCATGTCTAAGGTTGGCACACCTTCTGTAATTACAACAATCAGCTCAATACCCGAATCAATGGATTCGATAATTGAATCTAAAACAAAAGGTGCAGGTACATAGATAGAAGTTGCCGTCGCACCTGTTTCACGCACTGCTTCTTTCATAGTATTGAACACGGGTAGGTCTAAATGTTTTTGACCACCTTTACCCGGCGTTACACCACCCACAACTTTTGTACCATAAGCAATGGATTGCTCAGAATGGAATGTCCCGTTTTTACCAGTAAAGCCTTGTACCAATACTTTTGTGTCTTTATTTACTAATACGCTCATGCTTGATTCCCCTTAGCCTTTTACAGCAGCAACAATTTTTTCTGCAGCGTCGGCTAGGCCGTTTGCAGAAATCAATTTCAGTCCAGATTCGTCTAGTAGTTTTGCACCGAGTTCTGCGTTATTTCCTTCCAAACGCACCACTACAGGCACAGTCACATTGACTTCTTGAACCGCCGCAATAATTGCTTCAGCAATCATGTCACAACGTACAATTCCACCAAAAATATTGATTAAAACCCCTTGTACAGACGTATCTGCCAAAATAATTTTAAAAGCTTCAATTACACGTTCTTTGGTTGCACCACCACCAACATCAAGGAAGTTTGCAGGTTGTCCACCATACAATTTAATAATGTCCATGGTCGCCATTGCGAGGCCTGCGCCATTGACCATACAACCAATATTCCCTTCTAAAGCCACATAGTTGAGGTCAAACTCAGAGGCTTTAAGTTCACGCTCATTTTCTTGCGATTTATCGCGTAGCGCTGCAATTTCAGGTAAACGATACAAGGCATTTGAGTCGATACCAATTTTTGCATCAACACATAAAATTTCGCCATTTTCACGTACAGAAAGTGGGTTAATTTCAAATAAAGCAAAATCATTTTCAATGAAAGCTTGGTAAGCTGCCGTCATAATTTTGACAAATTGGTTGATTTGACCATCTTTAAGATTTAAAGCAAATGCCACTTCGCGGGCTTGGAATGGCATTAAACCCACCAATGGATCAACTTCAACTTTAATAATTTTTTCAGGTGTTTCTTCTGCGACTTTTTCAATTTCAACACCACCTTCAGTGGATGCCATAAACGTCACACGACGACTTGAACGATCTACAACTGCACCGAGGTACAATTCGCGCTCTACAGGATATACATCTTCAGAAACCAAAATACCGCTTACAGGTTGACCCAATGCATCTGTTTGATAGGTCACTAAGCGTGAACCAACCATTTGGTTAACGTAGTCTGTCACTTCTTGTGCAGATTTTACAACCTTAACACCACCTGCTTTACCACGGCCACCTGCGTGAACTTGGGCTTTAAGTACTGCAAATTTACCACCCAATTGCTCAAAAGCTTTTACCGCTTCTTCTGCAGTCGTAACAAATACGCCTTCTTGGACTGGCATGCCATATTTTTTTAATAACGCTTTGGATTGGTACTCATGTAAATTCATTCAATTACCTTTTTACTGCTTTTACTTTGTTATTACCGACCAATATTTAGACATCCATCAACACAATATTGGCTTGTTATTCAATTTCTTTATTCTTTATTAATAGATGATTGTTCATACAAAAACAACCATCAAAACAAAAAAGAGCGGCCAAAGCCGCTCTTTTTAACATCTTATTTACGTTTACGCTGAATCGCGTGAATCGCACGTCCATCGACTGCAAGCGCAGCTTCATGAACCACTTCAGAGAATGTCGGGTGACCGAAAGTCATTAACTGAAGATCTTCAACACTTGATACAAACTCAAGCGCGATCATACCTTGGTGTACGATATCAGATGCTGCAGGTCCAATCACGTGCATACCAAGTAAACGATCTGTTTTTGCATCTGCAACAAACTTAACAAAACCAGCACCTTCGCCAGCAGCCAACGCACGACCGTTCACAGCAAAACCGAATTGACCAGTTTTAACTTCGTGACCTTTTTCAGTCGCTTGTTGTTCTGTTAAGCCTACCCACGCCGCTTCTGGGTGTGTGTAGATTACAGAAATGATCGTGTCATAGTTCACTTGTGCTGCATGACCGTGAATACGTTCAACAGCCATTACGCCTTCTTCCATTGCTTTATGTGCAAGCATTGGACCGCGTACCAAGTCACCAATTGCGTATACGCCTTCAACTGAAGTTGCACACCAATCGTTCACTTCAACTAAACCACGTTCAGTCAATTTAATACCGCAGTCATCAGCCAATAGACCTTCTGCATAAGCACGACGACCCACACAAACGATTAATTTATCGAATGCTTGAGTTTTTTCTTCGCCGCCTTGAGTGTATTTAACTGTAACTTCAGAACCGTTGATTTCAGTACCAGCAACTTTAGCGCCAACACGGATATCAAGACCTTGTTTAGTTAATAGTTTTTGGTAGTCTTTTGCCAAAGCTTTGTCAGCCATTGGTAAGAATGCATCCATTGCTTCAAATACAACAACTTCTGCACCTAGACGACGCCAAACTGAACCAAGTTCTAGACCGATTACACCTGCACCAATCACACCAAGACGCTTAGGCACTTCTTGGAATTCTAAAGCGCCAGTAGAGTCAACAATGATGTCTTGATCTACAGGAGCTACAGGAATATTTACAGGTACAGAACCAGTCGCAAGAATCACGTATTTAGGTTCTAAAATTTGAGTTTCGCCTTCGTGAGATACGAACTCAACTTTTTTACCAGCAAGTAATTTACCAGTACCTTTTAACCATTCAATACCGTTACCTTTTAATAACTGGTCAATACCGCCAGTTAATTGGTCAACGATTTTGTCTTTACGTGCAAGTAATTTTGCAAGGTCAAACTTCACTTCACCTGTGGTAATACCGTGGTCATCTAAGTGATGAACTGTATCTTCATAACGGTGAGATGAATCAAGTAATGCTTTAGATGGGATACAACCCACGTTTAAGCAAGTACCACCTAAAGATGGTTTACCTTTATGAATACGTTTTTCAATACAAGCTACTTTAAAGCCTAATTGAGCAGCGCGGATAGCAGCTTCATAACCACCAGGACCGCCACCAATAACAACTAAATCAAATTGAGACATGTGTATCTCCAAAAATGGGCCTAGAGGATCACTCTAAGCCCATTGCATTATTCTGAAGTATTAAAGATCAAGGATTAGCTTAGCTGGTTCTTCTAACAATTCTTTGATTGTTACAAGGAAGCCTACTGCTTCTTTACCATCGATTAGACGGTGGTCATAAGAAAGCGCTAAGTACATCATAGGCAAGATTTCTACTTGACCATTTACAGCCATAGGACGTTCTTGGATTTTATGCATACCCAAAATCGCAGTTTGTGGCGTATTTAAGATAGGTGTAGAAAGCAATGAACCAAAAGTACCACCATTAGTAATAGTGAAAGTACCACCAGTCATATCTTCGATGCCCAATTTACCATCACGCGCTTTACCAGCGTATGCACGAATACCGTTTTCAACTTCAGCATAGTTCATGCGGTCAGTATCACGAAGCACTGGAACCACTAGACCACGATCAGAAGAAACCGCTACACCGATGTCGTAGAAACCGTGGTAAACGATGTCATCGCCATCAATTGAAGCATTTACAGCTGGGTAGCGTTTAAGTGCTTCAGTTGCCGCTTTAACGAAGAATGACATGAAGCCAAGACGTGCACCATGACGCTTTTCAAAAGCATCTTTGTATTGCGCACGCATTTCCATGATTGGTTTCATGTTCACTTCGTTAAACGTAGTCAACATTGCTGTTTCTTGAGTAGCAGCAAGTAGACGTTCAGCAACACGCTTACGAAGACGAGTCATTGGAACACGTTTTTCGATGCGTTCGCCTACAGCAACACTTAGCGGTGCAACAGGAGCAGCAGCTGGTTTAGTTTGATGATTTGCAACATCTTCTTTAGTAATACGACCACCGCGACCAGTACCCGCAACATCAGTTGCAGCAATACCAGACTCAGTTAATGCTTTACGCACTGCAGGTGCTTGGTCAGCAACTTGAGCACGTTCAACAATCGGTGCATTGCCCGCTTGAGTTTGTGCAGCAGCTTGTTCTACTTTCTCTTCAGATTGAACTGCTTGAGTTGCTGCAGCGCCAGAAACAGCACCTTCAGCAAATTCAGCAATCACTTCAGCAGAAAGAACAGTATCACCTTCGTTTTTGATGATTGTAACAAGCGTACCATCAGCAGGAGCTACAACTTCTAAAACAACTTTGTCTGTTTCAATATCACAAATCACTTCATCACGTGATACTGCTTCACCAGGTTGTTTGTGCCAAGTTGCAACTGTACCGTCAGCAACTGACTCTGGGAATACCGGTGCTTTAATTTCGGTTGCCATTATTAAGAATCTCCTGTTATTCAGCTACGATCGCTAAAGCATCATTTACGAGCTGAGCTTGTTGTTTTGCATGCAAATATGGTGAACCACATGCCGGTGCAGCTGAAGCTTCACGGCCTGCGTAACTAATTTGAAGCTGTTTGCCAGACTTCATTACACCTTCGTATAGACGTGGCGCAATGAACAACCAAGCACCTTGGTTTTTCGGTTCTTCTTGAGCCCAAACCAATTCAGTAGCGTTTGGATATTGTGCAAGAACCTCAGCAAGACGCGCTTCTGGGTACGGATACAATTGTTCGATACGAACAATTGCTGTGTTGTTCAATTCTTTTTCACGACGTTTTTCAAGTAAGTCGTAGTAAACCTTACCACCACAAAGTACGAGACGAGTTACGTCTGACTTGTTGATGTTGTCGATTTCGTCGATCACAGTTTGGAATGTACCATTTGCAAGCTCTTCTAATGTAGATGTTGCAAGTTTGTGACGAAGAAGAGACTTCGGTGAAGTCACGATCATTGGCTTACGGATTGGACGAAGTGCTTGACGACGCATCGCATGGTAAATCTGCGCTGGTGTAGTCGGTGTGATCACTTGCATGTTTTCTTCAGCACATAGCTGTAAGAAACGCTCTAAACGAGCTGATGAATGCTCAGGACCTTGACCTTCAAAGCCGTGTGGAAGAAGCATAGTCAGACCGCATACACGCTCCCACTTCGTTTCGCCAGACGCGATGAACTGATCGATTACAACTTGTGCACAGTTTGCGAAGTCACCAAATTGCGCTTCCCAAATTACAAGGCTCTTCGGAAGAGTCGTTGCATAACCGTATTCGAATGCAAGAACCGCCATTTCTGACAATAATGAGTCATAAATTGCAGTACGTGGTTGGTTTTCTTTCAAGTTACATAATGGAATGTAAGTTGAACCATCTACTTGGTTATGAAGTTTTGCATGACGGTGTGAGAATGTACCACGGCCAACGTCTTCACCTGTTAAACGAACAAGGAAGCCTTCATCTAGAATAGATGCATAAGCTAAAGTTTCAGCTGCACCCCAGTTCAATGGCATTTCACCAGTCTGCATTTTCAGACGATCATCAATCACTTTAGCAACCTGACGTTGCATCACGAAGCCTTCAGGAAGCTCCCGCATTTTCGCACCAAGCTCTTTTAGACGTTCGATTGGGAAAGTGGTATCCCATTTGTCTGTATATTCATGGCCTAGGTAAGGTTTCCAGTCCACAAACATTTTTGTATTTGGCTCAAGTACCAACGCATTTGCAACGTGTTTACCTGCTTCAAGGTCAGAACGATACTGTTCAACCATTGCATCAGCAGAAGCACGATCAAGAACGCCTTCTTGTACAAGTTTGTCAGCATAAAGCGTACGAGTAGTCGCTTTTTTATTGATGATTTGATACATCATTGGCTGAGTTGCAGCTGGCTCGTCGGCTTCGTTGTGACCACGACGACGGTAGCAGAACATGTCGATTACGACGTCTTTACGGAATGTATGACGGAAATCGTGTGCCAATTGAGAAACAAACAATACAGCTTCAGGATCATCACCGTTCACATGGAAGATCGGTGCTTGGATCATTTTCGCGATGTCAGTACAGTATTCTGTAGAACGTGCATCACGTGGATCAGACGTTGTGAAACCAACTTGGTTGTTCACGACGATATGAACTGTACCACCCACTGTGTAACCACGAGTTTGTGACATTTGGAAGGTTTCTTGGTTAACACCTTGACCTGCAAATGCAGCATCACCGTGAACGATGATTGGTAATACATCATCACCACCGATATCTTTACGACGTACTTGACGTGCGCGTACAGAACCTTCAACTACAGGTCCAACGATTTCTAAATGTGATGGGTTAAACGCTAGTGCCAAGTGAACTTCGCCACCCGGAGTCATAACGTTTGAAGAGAAACCTTGGTGGTATTTAACGTCACCAGAGCCTTTTTTATGAAGTGCTTTACCTTCGAACTCACCAAATAGGTCAGCTGGGTTTTTACCCATGATGTTTACAAGAAGGTTTAAACGGCCACGGTGAGGCATACCGATAACCACTTCTTTACAACCTACAGAACCTGCACGTTGAATCAAAGAGTCAACCATAGGGATGAATGATTCACCACCCTCTACACCAAAACGCTTCGCACCAACGAACTTGTTACCTAGGTATTTTTCAAGGCCTTCAGCAGCTGTTAAGCGTTCAAGTACATGCTTTTTCTGTTCAGCGCTAAAGCCAAATTGACCTTTAGCACCTTCAAGGCGTTGTTGAATCCAACGTTTTTCTTTGGTATCAACAATGTGCATGTATTCAGCACCAATTGAAGCAGCATAAGTTGCTTCCATCGCTTGAACCATTTCACCTAGAGTTGCTTCAGTTTTACCAATCGCAAGATTACCCGTGTTGAACGGTGTATCAATATCTGATTGAGTTAAACCATGTGCAGCAAGGTCTAGATCAGGCACGATTTCGCGCTTAGCCAAACCAAGTGGATCTAATTTTGCTTTTTGATGACCGCGGTTACGGTATGCAGCGATGAGTTGTAATACACCAATTTGACGGCGTTCGTGATCAGTGCTTACTGCGCTTTGAACGACAGGTTGAACACGACTTGAATTACGTCCTAATAATAGGAATTGCTCACGTACATTGCTGTGCGGTTGATCACCTTTAGGGAATTTATCGAAGTATTCGCGCCAGTCAGCTTCCACTGAGTCTGGAGCCGTTAAATACTGCTCATAAAGTTCTTCAATATACGCTGCACTGTCAGCGGAAAGTTCAGTGTCAAGACGCAGTGCGTCAGCAACTTCTTGCATTTGTGGACCCATTTCCTATTGCAAAAACATTTCAGGATGCTTTTTAAGCGAACCCATGATTAATAATGTCTTATTGGTAAAAAGACATTAGTCCCCATTAGGCTTAAGCCATGAGGCGTTATCACTACATTAGGATTTCCCAATGTGATTAACGAACAATAACACCCCTCAGCGGCATCATCACTCATTGTAATACCCAGCAAAACCGGGCAATTTTTTGCAAATCGTCTTAGATAAAATAAATTCGACTATTTACTTTGTCTAAACCGACTTCAAAACATGTCATCTGACATTTATATACTGCTTTAATGCTTTAAAATGTAGAAAAAATGTACCAATTTCATTCACATTTTTCGCATATAGTCGTATGTTAAATGCTAACACGTAACCTGTTTTCAATTGATTTTTTTGACACATACCTCCCATAAATTGGCTAAATACAGTTCAATATTTTCCAGCTAAGATATGGTGCTTTAAGTTCAAAAATCTTGCAATCGATACTAAAGTCTTAACAAATAGTGCCAAATAAAACAAAAGAGTGTTCAATATTTCTACCGACACCCTCTTATGCGTTATATGATAACATTTTCCATTCACATTTACATGCCCAGCTGAGCAACCCGTCATTTATTAACCACAATAATTTTGCAAATTTCATCAATTTTGCTGACATCTAGCAACTCAATACTGTAGCGTTATATTTTAAAGCTATTTTAAACATCGCTATTTTGCATAAGTTTTCATGACATTCCCATGACATAAATGATCAGCATAAAAAAAACGCACCCAAAGGTGCGTTTTTTTGACTTACATCAGTACCGCATTAGCCAGCCATATCTAAAAGCATGTTACGGATGTGACCGATTGCTTTAGTAGGGTTCAAGCCTTTAGGACATACTGACACACAGTTCATGATACCTTTACAACGGAAAAGCGAGAATGGGTCGTCAAGACGCTCCAAACGCTCTTGTGTAGATGTATCACGTGAGTCAATGATGAAACGGTATGCATTTAACAATGCTGAAGGACCCAAGAACTTGTCTGGGTTCCACCAGAATGATGGGCATGAAGTTGAACAACATGCACAAAGAATACATTCATACAAACCATCTAAGTGTTCACGATCTTCAGGAGACTGCAAACGCTCTTTAGGAGGCGCAGGCTGATTGTTGATTAGGAACGGATGGATTTTGTTGTACTGATCGTAGAACTGATTCATATCTACAACCAAGTCTTTCACTACTGGAAGACCTGGTAATGGACGAATTGTAATCACGTCTGGTAAGTCGTTTAGGTTCCAAAGACACGCTAAACCATTTTTACCATTGATGTTTACACCATCAGAACCACAAATACCTTCACGGCATGAACGACGGAACGTTAAAGATTCGTCTTGCACTTTTAATGCTAGAAGCGCATCAAGCAACATACGGTGCTTGTCAGTCAACTCTAGTTTAAAAGTTTGCATGTACGGAGCTGCATCCTTATCAGGATCGTAGCGATAGATATTAAATGTACGAGTACCTCTACTCATCTTACTTCTCCCAATTAGAATGTACGTGGTTTAGGTGGAATAGCATCTACCGACAATGGACGGTAACGTACTGGTTTGTACTCTAGACGGTTATCTACAGAGAACCATAAAGTGTGTTTCATCCACTCATCATCACGACGGCCGTATGGGTAGTCAGCATGATCAGGTGGTAATTCGAAATCTACCACTGTATGCGCACCACGACATTCTTTACGTGCAGCTGCAGAAATTAATGTAGCTTTCGCAACTTCATACAAGTTTTCAACTTCTAGAGCTTCAACACGCGCTGTGTTAAATACTTTAGATTTGTCTTTCAAGTGAATGTTACGTACACGTGGTTCGATCGCAAGAATCTGTTTCACACCTTCTTCAAGAAGTGCAGATGTACGGAATACACCAGCGTGGTCTTGAACGATGTCACGGATTGCATCTGCAACTTCTTGAGCATTTTCACCAGAAGTAGATTCATCAAGATGACGAACACGATTCAAAGTGTTTTCAAGAACAGTTGTAGGTAATGGAGCGTATTCATCACCATGGTGTTTAGTTACGTAGTCAACAATATGTTCACCAGCAGCTTTACCAAATACAACCAAGTCAAGCAATGAGTTTGTACCTAGACGGTTTGCACCATGTACAGATACACATGAACATTCACCGATTGCATAGAAACCTTTCACTGGTTTAGTGAAATCACGGTCGCCCGCGTTGTGTGAGTACACATCAGTTTCTTTGTTGTAGTTCGCAACCAAAGCTTCAGTTTCACGAGAAACAGGAACAACCACTTGACCATGAATGTTTGTAGGAATACCACCCATTTGGTAATGGATTGTAGGTACTACAGGAATTGGCTCTTTAGTGATGTCAACGTTCGCGAATTTCTTACCAATCTCGAATACAGATGGAAGACGTTTCATGATTGTGTCAGCACCAAGATGCGTCATATCAAGCAAGATGTAGTCTTTCTTAGGACCACAGCCACGACCTTCTTTAATTTCTTG
Source organism: Acinetobacter sp. SwsAc6 (assembly GCF_013391565.1). Classification (NCBI taxonomy): domain Bacteria; kingdom Pseudomonadati; phylum Pseudomonadota; class Gammaproteobacteria; order Moraxellales; family Moraxellaceae; genus Acinetobacter; species Acinetobacter sp. SwsAc6. The sequence goes on along the minus strand of NZ_JACAXE010000012.1, from coordinate 48,624 downwards.
GTCCATAGAACGTGATACGAAGTCACGAGGTGCCAAGTCTTTAAGTGTCGGAGCATAACGTTCCATGAACGGCTCACCAGCATCGTTACGAAGGATTGCACCTTCACCACGACAACCTTCTGTCAACAATACGCCTGCGCCCGCAACACCTGTTGGGTGGAATTGCCAGAATTCCATATCTTGTAATGGAATGCCTGCACGAGCTGCCATACCAAGACCGTCACCAGTGTTGATATAAGCGTTAGTAGATGCACGGTAAACACGACCAGCACCACCAGTAGCGAACAATGTTGCTTTACCTTGGAATACTGCAATTTTACCAGTTTCTTGGTCAATTGCTGTAACACCAAGTACATCACCAGCTTCGTTACGAATAAGATCAAGCGCGATCCATTCTACGAAGAATTGAGTACCCATTTTCACGTTGCTTTGATAAAGCGTGTGAAGAAGCGCGTGACCTGTACGGTCGGCAGCTGCACATGCACGTGGAACTGGTTTTTCACCATAGTTCGCAGCATGGCCACCAAATGGACGTTGGTAAATTGTACCGTCAGCGTTACGGTCAAATGGCATACCAAGGTGTTCAAGCTCGTATACAACTTGAGGCGCTTCACGAGTCATGAACTCGATTGCGTCTTGGTCGCCTAACCAGTCAGAACCCTTAACAGTGTCGTAGAAGTGATAGTGCCAGTTATCTTCTTGCATGTTACCAAGAGATGCACCAATACCACCCTGCGCCGCTACAGTGTGTGAACGAGTTGGGAATACTTTAGTCAATACAGCAACTTTCAAACCAGCTTGAGCAAGTTGGTAAGAAGCACGCATACCTGAACCACCACCACCAACGATGACTGCATCGAAAGTTTCGTGTGGAATATTTGTGTAATCTTCTTTAGGGGTTATAGCGCCCATGATTGTTTCCTATCAATTCGCCCAAAAAATCTGGATCGCCCAGATTGCGTATGCAAATACAGCAATAATAACTGCAGAAGTCAGCACTAAACGCAGACCATTTGCTGAAGGACCCATTTGACGAGTAGTCACATAGTCTGTGAATACTTGCCACATACCGATCCACGCATGCGCAACAAGAGATAAGACAGCCAATAAAGACATAATCTTCATTGGTAATGTCATCATAAAGCCGTACCACTGTTCAAATGTAAAACCACTGTTGCAAAGGATCCAACCAAAGACAACAACAGTATATACAGCCAGTACCACAGCACTTAAGCGTTGGACAAACCAATCACGAGAACCTGAACCCGAAAAACCTGAAGCACTTTTCATTAGAGTACGATCCATACAAATGCCGCAATAATACCGATTGCAGACAAGATTAATGCGATAGTAGCTGCTGTACGACCACTTTGTAGCTCTTCCGCTACGCCAACGTCAGCAAGCAAATGCTTAACACCAGCAATAAAGTGATAGATTAAACCGGCTACAAATACCCATACGATGAAGCGAACAATGAAACCATTAAAGATTTCTTGAACCGCTGCAAAGCCTTCTGGTGAAGACAATGATTTGTCTAATAACCAAAGCAGTACCGGTACAAGTAAAAATACGATAACACCTGAAAGACGGTGTAAAATTGATGCAATAGCCACAGGGGATTTTAAGTTTACTGATAAAACTTGACCCATGGACAAATTGACAGGTCTGTTGCTTTTCACAGCGGGCATCCTGTAAGTAAAAACTCCATCCGGAGTTTGTTGGAATTAATTCGAAGGAAAGCTGGCATTGTTCGGACTTATTTATATATTAAAGCTAGATAAATAAGACCTAAACTTTTAACGACACTGAATTATAAAACGTGAACTATCAAAATACAAACAATGCCATTTAGGAAATAATCAAAAAAATCCTTAAATAAGAATCATTAACAATTAATTTAAACATAAAAACAATGTAAAAAGATCAGATTTAAACACTATGTTATTGGTTTTCAAATATTAAATGTTATTTTCATAAATAGTTTTTGGCGTTGTAATAGTTGTTTTTTACTTTAGACTAAAGCACAAAAAAAGTTTATGTCTGTCCCCTCTTTATTTTAATCAAAAACATAAGTTTATCCAACACCATTATTTAGCAACTAAATACTTATTATTTATTTTCAAAAACATTTGTGAAATATCACGTGACTTAATAACAACTTAGTCTGTGAATAACTCTATGTTTTGCACAATTTTAACGCTAAAAACTGCCATTTAACTGTCAAAAAAATTAAAAATCGAATACTAAACACCCAATTTTATACTTTTAATAAGTCATTTTTTGAGCAAACAAACTTTTTTACAACTTCTATTTAGCGCTTTTAATTATGAGTAATAAAACGACACTTTCATGAATCACAAACCTGTAAGTTACGAGAATTATAATAATTTAAGTCATAATATGACTTGATTAATAAGAAACATTCAGAGTTTTTAGCAATTAAAATTTGTTTAGAAATAAAGCAGCAACATCATTTAAGTCTGCAACTCTGCTCTAATTTGACTTATCATACTGCGTCGATGCTGTAATTGACTCATTTCAAGTTGGATAAAGAGATGACCAAACCTGTGTGAAGGTGGCACTTTTATCCATAAGTATAATTGACAAAATTTCAGTACTCACTAATCTTATAGCAAATTTTGATCCGTCTGATTCTCGCATTAAAATATTAGCATTAAGAGTCAGATAAACACTCACCGGGACAGGAGATCTATTGAATGTCTGAAGCAACTGGCAAGAAAGCTATTTTACAGCTTGATGGCAAAGAAATTGAATTACCAATTTACAGCGGCACATTGGGCCCAGATGTAATCGACGTTAAAGATGTATTGGCCGCAGGTCACTTTACTTTTGATCCTGGTTTTGTATCTACAGCTGCATGTGAATCTAAAATCACATTCATCGATGGCGGTAAAGGCGTTCTTTTACACCGTGGTTACCCAATCGCTCAGCTTGCAACTAAAGCAGACTACTTAGAAACTTGTTACCTTCTTTTGAATGGTGAGCTTCCAACAGCTGAACAAAAAGAAGTATTTGATGCTAAAGTTCGTAACCACACTATGGTTCACGACCAAGTTAGCCGTTTCTTCAATGGCTTCCGCCGTGATGCGCACCCTATGGCGATCATGTGTGGTGTTGTTGGCGCGCTTTCTGCGTTCTATCACAACGGCTTCGATGTTGAAAACATTGACCACCGTGAAATCACTGCAATCCGCTTAATCGCTAAAGTACCTACTTTGGCTGCTTGGACTTACAAATACACAGTAGGTCAACCATTCGTTTACCCACGTAACGATTTAAGCTATGCAGAAAACTTCTTGTACATGATGTTTGCTACTCCAGCAGATCGTGACTACAAAGTTGACCCTATTCTTGCGAAAGCAATGGACCGTATCTTCACGCTTCATGCTGACCACGAACAAAACGCTTCTACGTCTACAGTACGTTTAGCTGGTTCTACTGGTGCTAACCCGTACGCATGTATCGCTGCTGGTATCGCTGCACTTTGGGGCCCTGCTCACGGCGGCGCAAACGAAGCTGTTCTTAAGATGCTTGATGAAATCGGCACTGTAGAGAACGTTGCTCCGTTCATGGAAAAAGTGAAAACTAAAGAAGTTAAACTTATGGGCTTCGGTCACCGAGTTTACAAAAACTTCGATCCACGTGCGAAAGTAATGAAAGAGACTTGTGACGAAGTGTTAACTGCACTTGGTATCAACGATCCACAACTTGCTTTGGCTATGGAACTTGAACGTATTGCGCTTTCTGACGAATACTTCATCAAACGTAACCTTTACCCTAACGTAGACTTCTACTCAGGTATCATCCTTAAAGCGATTGGTATCCCAACAGAAATGTTTACTGTAATCTTCGCTCTTGCACGTACTGTTGGTTGGATCAGCCACTGGTTAGAAATGCACAGCGCACCTTACAAAATTGGTCGTCCACGTCAGCTTTACACTGGTGAAGTTGAACGCGACATCCAAGGTCGTTAATTCGCAAGAATTCTTCGATATAAAAAAACCGCCCTTTGTGGCGGTTTTTTTATATCTAAACAATTAAATCTGTATATTGCTTTTTAAGTCACTCCAATGATGTGCCTACGCGCTCATATCAGCGCAGCCACAAGCATTTTAAGATTCCCCCCGCACAATCCTCATTAGCTAGCTTAGGCAGGCGTTTAAGACGTTTTAAGTACTCGGCATATTCAAGCGGAATCAAAAAGAGCTAAATTCTATCGAAGCACCCATTCAAACGATAAATAAAAAAGCCTGAGATATACTCAGGCTTTTAATGAAATCTGTTTTTTTAGCTTTAAGTAACATCATAACGCGATAAGTCGAGCTTCTGTAGGCGAGTTTTTAACTCAGTTAAGGACCACGGCCATGCAGCAAAGTTTCGGCCATTTTGATCTAAATAATAACTTGAGCATCCGCCTGCATTAAATACGGTTTTATGCAGATTGGCTTGTAACTTCACATTATGGTAACGCAATACATCTGGCTTAATTGAGATTTGCTTTAAGCCCTGCTGTTTCATTTGAAGTAGCCCATCCACAATGTATTGAATCTGTGCTTCTGCAATACCAATAAATGAATCGTAAACCAAAATATTTGGCCCTAGCACCAAAAATGCATTCGGTACTTTTTCAATGCTCGCCCCCAAATACGCCTCAGGAGAACTGTCTTTCCAACGATCCGACAGTCGAATACCGTCCGTATCCCAAACTCGCTGACCAATAGGCGGATGAGCCACTTCAAAGCCCGTACCCAGTAAGATTACATCCACTTCAAAGCGCTCACCGTTGGCTGCAATGACGGTATTTCCGTCTATTTCAACTAAACCATGCGGCACCAATTTAACATTGTCTTGTTGCAATGCAGGATAATAGTTATTGGCAAATAAAAGTCGCTTACAGCCAATCGAGAAATTGGGGGTTACGGCTTCTCTGAGTGTGTCATCTTTAATTTGCAATTTTAACAATTGACGACTGAGGTAATTCGCAGGCTCTAAAAAATTCGGATGACGTAAACCAAAGTTAATGCCATTTAAAATCTGCGCCACACTACCACGCCAGATTTGCTGAATGGCAGGGAATCGCTCGACCAATGCTTTGGTTTTATTGCCCAGTGGCATGTCTGCTTTTGGCAATACCCAAGGAGCTGTGCGCTGAAATACCACCAACGCTTTAGCCAAAGGCTGTACTTGTGGAATAAATTGGATTGCAGAAGCACCAGTGCCAATCACCGCAATACGCTTACCTTTTAGGTCATAATCATGATTCCAGCGCGCAGAATGAAACATTTCCCCCTTAAAGCTTTCAATACCTTTAATTTTTGGTAAAGATGGCTCTGTAATCGGGCCAGTGCTAAAAATCACAGTTTTTGCTCGATATGCACCTTGTGAGGTTTCCAAATTCCACACATGCGCTTTTGCATCCCATTTTGCTTCCAGCAGTTCGTGCTTAAACTGAATTTTATCTTGTAGCTTAAATTTAGTTACCACGCCTTCTAAGTAGCTTAAAATTTCAGGTTGCTTGGCAAACAAATGACTCCACTGATGACTCGGTGCAAATGAAAACGAATACAGTGCTGAAGGTACATCACAGCCACAGCCTGGATAATTATTATCACGCCATGTTCCACCCACACGGTCTGCTTTTTCGAGCACAAGATAATTATCATAGCCTGCTTGTTGCATTTTATGTGCCGTTGCAATTCCTGAAATTCCCGCGCCAATCACAATTGTGTCGTAAGTATGCAGTACTTTTTCAACTGCTTTTTTTGTAGCTTTAGCGCTATCAGTCTTCGCCACTGTCTTTGTATTCACTTGTGTTGAATCGCCTTGCTCAGATACGGCCTGAGATTCATCTGCTAGATCTAATTGTGTTTCCATATTCATTTTATTCACTGTTTTATTTGGTCAAATTACTAAAAATGGGATAACCCAAACCTAAAAGCTTGACGTACAAACTTGGTGAAGCACGTTTTAACCACCAAAATAACTTCGCATCGGGTTGCGGAATGGTATACAGCTTGCCTGCATCCAATTGATTCAGTGTTTTCGCTGCAACCGCATCACTGGTGGTAAAAGCATGTTGCATCAATAATTTATCAGCCATACCCGAATAACGACTCGGTAAACGGCCATTTTTCATAATATTGGTTGGAACCAAAGTTGGACATAGCACATTCACGCGAATGTTTGAAGCACGTAGCTCAGAAGCCAAGGTTTCAGACAATGCCAACACACTCGATTTGGTCACGTTATATGCAGTCATTTCGGGCGCTACGGTATAACCTGCAGCAGATGCCACATTAATAATGGCACCAAAACCTTGCTGCTTAAACTTCGGCACAAAATAGTGGCAACCATGAATCACCCCCCATAAGTTGACATGCATACACCACTGCCAATCCTCAAGAGAAACCTCTTCAAACTTACCACCCAAGCCCACGCCCGCATTGTTAATTAACAAACTTACAGGGTGTCCAAGCAAAGCTTCAGCTTCTGATGCCAAATCCTGCACAGACTCTTTATTTCCCACATCGCACTGTACAGCATAAGCTTGTTGACCTGTTTTGCTACGGATCTGCTCTACTGTTTCTTGCGCTGCCTCTAAGTTAATATCTGCACATACAATTTGACCACCGCGCTGTGCCAGCTCAAGTGCAAAACTACGTCCAATACCACTTCCTGCACCTGTTACAACTGCGTATGCGTGGTGACTTGGCTTTTTCTTTTGACTAAATAATCCCATCGATATGTCCTTATCTCAATCTGCACTTACACACGCAACGCTGGCGTAAATTCTTTGGTGAAATACGGCGTTAACACCCCTGTTTCTGGGTTTAATAAACGATCTTTGTAATATTCTAAAAACACCGAGGTATCGTGATCATTCGGGTGAAAGCTTGGTCGTAAATAATCAAAAATATGTCCAATACTGCTACCATAAACCCCGTCTTTTAAGCCAAAGATCAACTGGAAACTACGCGGTACATCTTTCCAATAACTCAGACTGATTAAGTTTGATGGCTTGCGGTAAAACGGTACAAAGAAAGCACCGACTGAGATTAAGCCGAGAATCGTGATCAGGGCTGGAAAAAAGCCAGCCACACGCAATGCATAATTGCTGGATAAGACCTGAAACACATCAAAGGCAATATCTTTATGCTCTGATTCTTCTAGCATGTGCCACATCCAAATGGCACGTTGCTTCTCATCACTCGATCTAAAAAATAGCTCTTCATGATTCATCATGTACTCAGCCAATACCGCTGTAAAATGCTCAATTGCAGCCATCAATGACAGCTTCATTGGTTGTGGTAAGCGTTCAAAACCATAAGCAAAGACATAATGTTCTAATTTACGAAAAATCGTCACAGGTAAGCCACGTTGTAAATAAGCTTCGTTCAGCTCTTCATGCATTTTTGAATGTATAGCTTCTTGACCAATGAGTGAGGTCACGCGTTGCTTGAGCACAGGGTCTTGAATGAAATCACGGTGAAATCGCGCGGTATCAATCACAAGGTCTTCACCGCGAGTCAAAAAAATTGATAATGAGGCAAAATAAGCACTGGCCAATTCTGCATTCATATAAAATTTTTCATCAATTTTTTGAGGTTCAAAATCAAATTTCATGTGACGAATTGGCACAACATTCGATTGGCTATTTTCATCAAATATAGGAGTGGTAAATACCTTAGACAGTGCTTTTTTAATTGGGCTAATCATTTGCATAATGCTTACTCTTTTTTATTCGCATCCGATCTGCGAAATACGCCAATGTGGTGTACGCAATACACCAACCGATGTAAAAAAAGTAAGCCAACTGGCTATGCAATCCATTTGCAAAAATCGTCTTTAGATTGGCATTTTTTACCTATCTCGACGCATGTCTAACAATTTTTTCAATTATTTTTCTTTAAAAACCATTTTCTTATCAGTTCAGGTCACGCCCTATTTTAAAGGTATCTCTCGCGCTGACTTGTTAGGAAGCTCAATCACCTTGCCAGTTGCCGACTGATAAATCCATTGATGATCAAATAAACCCTGATCTAAATGATCAAATCTAAAATTACCAATCGCCACAGCATAAAAGCCTGTACCTTGCTGTTTATGTTGTTCAATGCTTTGCATCAATTCTACACCCAACTGACCCATAATAAAGTCTGAAATCACTACAATATCCGCTTGGCGGAAGGTGGGCTGTTCTAGCATATCTACTGCATGTTGCATGGCAGGAATAATGTCGGTGCCCCCGTGAAAAGATTGGCTTAAAAACTCAATCACATCATCAAGCGCCTGCCCTTTTTTTAACTGAATAGCCGTCAAATGGGTCGAGAAGTTAATTAAATACATGGGACGTTTTTCACGCAGTGCTTGTATAGATAAATACAAACACATCGCTTTCGAAATCAGTTCAGGCTGACCATGCATAGACCCACTGGTGTCTAGACAGACAATCATCGGACCTTTTTTACCCACGGGCTTTTGCTTCGGTTTTGCATCATGCAAAATTCGACTGGCTTGCTGTCCTTGCAAATGAAAACTACTGATATTGGATTCAAGATATTTTAAATCAAATAGAATCTGCAAATCAGGATCTGCCAACAAAGCCAGTTCATTCGGCAGTGCCCACGACAGCTCTCGACCTAATTGTATGCCTGCAATTTCATCTGAAGCCTGCTCAACAACAGCACTATCAGGCTGGTTATGCCACTGTGTCGCAATATGCTTACGTGCAAAATGTGTCGGCTGTGCTGAACCAATCAGCTTACACAAACGTTGCAAAGCAACATCACTGGCTAAGTATTCACTCCATTCTGCAAATTTTTCAACCGCTTGTGGGCTCAGTTTCCCACTGGAATAATCAATAAAAATACCCGTATCTGCACCTAAGCTATCTTGATGTTTGGACATTTTTTGTAAGGACAACAAAAAGTCTTGAATATCTTGTAAAAATGCATCACGCATCAGCGCCAATTGTTCAAATTCCCAATGCGCAATCGCCTCAGTTAACTTACGTTGCCACTTATCTTTCAATATTTGAAAATGCAGTTGCCTACGATTGTCATTCAGTGGTTCATCTGCATAGTGCCATGCATCTAAAAGCGGTGTGTCCTGCAAACGTTCCGTCATGGCCTGATACTGTTGTTGCATCTGCTGGAATTGTGTAGCACTCACTTCTGACTGTGCCATCCAAAACTCAAACTGTTGTACTTCAGCCAAATAAGGATGTTGCGTGTCTAAATTATTTTTAGCCTGATAAGCCCATTCATGCACACGCTCATCTAACTTTTGTGCCACTTTACGATCATCTAGCCAATGCTTAACACTCGATTGCCCAAGCTCACCATAGAGCTGATCCGTTAAACGCTGAATAGAAGCATGCGTTTGCCGTGCCGATGCTGTTTTTAGCGCTGGCATAACTGTTCCAAACGTACACAATCCTGTTGTTGGATTTGATACAGCGCTTCTCTTGCTTGCATGCCTTGAGCCAATTTTTCTGCCTGCGCAGGCAACACAAATATTGATTGCAAGGCTTGTTGCTCATGTGCAAAAGCCTGCGCTTGTTGCATAGCATCTTGTTGTAGTTTCGCTTTGAGCTGTTTAATCTGTGCTTTCAATTGCACCACTTGTGCATCATCTACCACATTGCGCAGACTGCCTTTTGGATATTTAATATAAGGCGTCACCACTTCTTCCAAACCATAGTAGCCACCCTTTAAGGTACAACGACGACCACCGTTATAATTGCACACAATACCGCGTACTTCTTCACCGGTGACATCTACAGCAAAAAAGTCTTTATTGGTGCCCATTTTATCCAGTGCCAAATACAAAGTTCGATCTTTATAATGTTCATCTAAATTCATCGTGACACGCAAATATTCAGTATCGGCAATGAGATAACTTTCATACACGTCGTCGGTATAGTAAAAGGCATTTAAAATGTCTTGTTCTAACTGTTCTTTTTCTACAATTAATTCATCCAATGCTGAGGCATATTTCAGACCAAACTCTAAAATTGATTCCTCGACAATTTGAGCAATAAGTTCAATTTCCTCGGGTTGAGTCCATAAACAATGCTGCAAGATAAACAAATCATTTAGCGCAACTTGACTGCGTTGGTCTAAAAAAGCGGCAGCCTTAACCAAATATGCCACACGTTGCCAACGTCGATCGGACACATAAATATCAAGCTCATCCAGATTCAGCGCTAAACGTTGTTTAATTTCATCAAACACAGCTAAAACAGCATCAGGTAACTGCACTGCATAGATCTGTATACGCCACTCATCAAGCTCGTGCTTTTTAATCTTAAGTGCACTGTCGACTTCTGGCTTTGCCATTACAGGCTTGGCTTGCAACAATGCATGAAAATGATTGACCTGCTGTATGGGAGGCACTACCAAGCGTAAGATAAAACGATCATAAAGTGCATCAAGTCCCTGATCGCTTTCTGGTATTTCATTTGAAGCGCTCATAAGGACTTTTAGTGGTACGTGTTGAATCATGTCACCATTTTTAAAACTATGTTCGTTTACCAAAGTCAGTAAGGTATTCAAAATCGCAGGGCTGGCTTTCCAAATTTCATCTAAAAATGCAAATTCAGCTCGCGGCAAATAATGCTCAGTTTTACGAATATATTGATCTTCTTTCAGTGCCTTAATTGACACAGGACCAAAAATTTCTTCAGGCGTGCTAAAGCGATTCATTAAATATTCAAAATATTCTGTAATTTCAAATGCGCTCGACACACGGCGCGAAATCAAGCTTTTGGCTGTACCGGGTGGACCATATAAAAAGGTATTTAAACCCGCCACACCTGCAAGCAAACTCAGGGCAATAATCTGTTCACGCTCATACATGTGCTCACTCATGGCAGAAATGAGAGTGTGAATACGTTTTTTCATAGTGCTTAAAACCTGAGTGAGACCGCACTATTGTAACTTTCATGTTCTAGAGATGAAACCTTCTGCGGTCTACACTTGAAAAGCCACACCACAGACTGCTATTAATAACCACAGTGTATTACTCGATTTAACTATGTTGCCTATACTGTCTGTGCTCCTGCCCTTTTTAAAACTCGATCAATTTAAGTGCCGACAGTTAACGCCAGCAGAAGTTCAACTGTGCCAAAGCGTATTTGGTGACTTAATTGATTACAGCCAAGTGCGCATCATGAATCAGTTGTTTGTCCCTTGGCAAAGCCCTTGGGTCGTGATGGCACCTTGTGGTGATATTCATGCACATAATCGGCATTATAAAGCTGACTATAGCCAAGCCAGCCTAGCGTACCAAGCACTGTTTATTCATGAAATGACGCATATTTATCAATTCCAGCAAGGCATCAATGTTTTACTCCGCGGTGCCTTGTTGCAAACGGCTTATTTTCTCTCTGCACGAAAATACAATCCCTATGCTTACCGCTTTAAAGCCAACAAAGCCTTTACTTGCTATAATATTGAACAACAAGGTGATATTGCGCGAGATATTTTCTTAAAGAAAATCCCAAATATTATTCTTCAACCATAATGAACGGTTTTATATCATTAATTTTATTTATAATAATGAAATATAAAGTGATTTAAAAAATATACTATTATTAAACTTCATAAATACACAAATACCCTCCGCATATTTAGCAAAAATTAACCTTTAAAATCTCCAAAAACTCACATTTATAGGACAAGCTACAAGCTTTGAGCTTGAAATGATATAAATAGCCCCTAGTATCTATGTTAAATTCAGCTAAAATAGCTGAGACTTAATTTATGCGTCGCCAGTAATTTTCAAGCACACATTTATATGTCAATTTTCGCATTTAAGTTCGTTGTTTATTAATCCGCAAATACACTCCACTGGATTATTATAATAAAAATATCAGTAATTTAAGTGTATTCACCTATAGGAATAGGATTTAGTTGGAATGAATAGTTTTAAAATTGCACTTGCTCAATTCTCTCCACATATTGGAAATATAGAAGCTAATACTGCAAAAATGCTCGAGCAAGCAAATGAAGCTAAAAAACAAAATGCCGATATTATTGTTTTCCCAGAACTTTCAACGCTAGGTTATCCTGCTGAAGATTTATTGCTACGCCCTAGCTTAAATAAACGCACTAAACTCGCTTTTGATCAATTAGCAGAAATTAAAGATATCGTTTTGGTTTTTGGCTTCGTCAACACGACTGAAGATGGCCACCGCTATAACTCAGCTGCCGTTATGAAAGACGGTCAAGTTTTGGGTGTATATAACAAACAAAATTTACCAAACTATAGCGTATTTGATGAAAAACGTTATTTCAGCGAAGGACATCAACACCTTGTGTTTGAATACCTTGGCCATAAATTTGGTATTTTAATTTGTGAAGACGTATGGTCTTTACCAACAGTCCAGCAGCTGGCTCAACTCAACGTAGAAACTGTACTGGTATTAAATGCCTCACCGTATGAAGTAGGTAAACCACAGCATCGTGTTGAAACCATGAGTGCTTTGGCTAAACAATTGCACATTAACTTGGTGTACTGTAACCAAGTCGGTGGACAAGATGACCTCGTCTTTGACGGTACAAGCTTTGTGATGAACAAAGATGGTCAAGTTGCACTACAAGCACCAAGCTTTAAAGAAGAGCTGTACATTGCAGAATACGATGGCGCACAAAAAACCTTTAAAGCGGGTTCAATTACTCCTGTACTTGAAACCATGGCTGAAATTTACCAAAGCCTTGTACTTGCAACACGCGACTATGTACAACGCTCTGGTTTTAAAGGTGTAATTCTTGGCCTATCGGGCGGTATTGACTCAGCTTTAACGTTGGCGATTGCTGCTGATGCCATTGGCGCAGACAAAGTACAAGCCGTAATGATGCCGTATACCTATACTGCACAAATCAGTGTGGAAGATGCTGCTGAACAAGCGAAAAATATGGGTGTGACCTTTGGTATTGCCGAAATCAATCCAATTGTGAACAGCTTTATGCAAACGCTCTATCCTTTCTTTGGCAATGCACCAGCAGATGCTACAGAGGAAAACTTGCAAGCGCGTTCACGCGGTACGCTATTAATGGCGCTTTCAAACAAATTTGGCAACTTGGTACTGTCTACAGGTAACAAATCTGAATTGTCAGTGGGTTATTGCACGCTTTATGGCGATATGGTCGGTGGCTTTGCGGTATTAAAAGACGTATACAAAACCATCGTGTTTGAATTGGCTAAATACCGTAACAGCATTGCAGAATCCCCTGTTATTCCTGAACGTGTAATTACGCGCCCACCTTCAGCAGAATTACGTCCAGATCAAACCGATCAAGACTCTTTACCTGCTTATGATGTATTGGATGCGATTTTGTATGCTTACATTGAAGAAGACATGAGCCAAGATGATATTGTTGCCAAAGGCTTTGATGCTGAAGTGGTTGCAAAAATCATTCGCTTAGTCGATTTCAATGAATACAAACGCCGTCAAGGTGCGATTGGCCCACGTATTAGCTCACGCGCATTTAGCCGTGAACGCCGTTACCCAATCGTTAATGGCTGGAAACCAGGCATCTAATTAAATACAGCAGATGCGCAATATAAAAAAGCCCAAACTTAGTGTTTGGGCTTTTTTTTAGATCTGAACTCAGTTAAATTTAAACCGAAGTACAACAGCATCATCTATTTAGATAAATACAGAATTTTCATTTTATTTGTGCTGAATTATTTATACTTTTTTAAAGCACAAAAAAAGAGACCAAGCTGAGAGCTTGGTCTATAAAAATGGTGGCTATGACGAGACTTGAACTTGTGACCCCCGCATTATGAGTGCGGTGCTCTAACCAACTGAGCTACATAGCCGTAAACTGTGTGGGCATTATCTAAATTTAGCCCCCCAGCGTCAAGCATTTTTATTCGCAAATGTTTAGTGTTTAATCAAACGTGATTGTTTCAGCCAAAAAACAAACAAATTCAACAGTATTTAGTATTTTTTTCACGTATTTTTATCCTTAATTCCTTTTAAATCCGCTGAGGGCCACAGTATGCAGCAAAAAATTTTCATCCTGCTCTTGAGCATGTGCTTATTTACAGGCTGTCAAATCATCTCGCCTATTTTTGTCGATTACAACGGTGTACGCCGTGATGTTGCACAGTGGATCAACCATCACAGCTTCCTCAGCATGCAACAAAAACGCAGTATGGCGCAATTGAGTCGTGCACAACAAAAAATCGTGCGCTTTGCTGATTTAAATACAGAGCAACAATTAGAATTGGCACGTGAAAATCAAATTGCATTAAGCTGTGCTTCGCAAAGATTAAGCCAAAAGCAAATTCAACAGCTTCAGCAACAAATTTTTGGTGAAAAAACTGCAAAAGTACTTCTCAGCTATGCACAATTGGCACCCAAAATTAAACTCGATGCCACACAAATTCAGTGTGACTAATCGTCCGTTACATTTTCAGCCTCAAGCTTAAGTTTGAGGCTAAATTTTTTATTCTCTATATCTTCCAGCGCTAAGTTTTTATTTTAATTTTTTTAAATAACAAGATATTTCTAATTCAACCCAAAATCATCCACAAGCATCTGTTTACACATCATTTTTTAACTCATCAATAATAATTATCCCTATGTATTTACTAGGTTTTATTTTATTTAAAACTTAGGTATGCTCAATTAATAAGCTTTAAAACCATTTTAATTTCTCTATAAATTTATATTTAGATCAGGAGTATTCACATGACTTTTCAGAATATCTTAGTTCCTGTAGACGGTTCAGAAACTTCTTATGCCGCAGTAGATAAAGCCATCGAAATTGCACAAGCATTTAAAAGTAAAATTACGGTGGTTCAAGTCCTCACTTTAGACCCATATATTGCAGCAGAATATATTAGCGCGTCGCAAACGAATGAATTAATTGAGCGCGCACGTGTTTCAATTCAAGCCACACTCAATGAAGCCTTGGCTAAATTTGAAGGCACAGGCCTGAACGTTGAATCAAAACTTCTTGAAGGGCAAGTTGTGCATAGTGAAATTGCGAAAGCCGCAGATGAAATCCAGGCGGATCTGATTATTATTGGCTCACATGGGCGTACTGGTCTGAAAAAATTCTTCTTAGGCAGTGTTGCACAAAGTGTGTTGGGTTCTGCTCAAGCACCTGTTCTTATTGTTCGTAAGTAATCTGTCGCACTTGAAAGCTTAGCTTAGATCTTCACGATTTTTTTTGCTTTCAAGAACGCTTTAATGACACTAAAACCTCTTCAATTTTTTGAAGAGGTTTTTTTATAGTTGCCATTGGTATTTTTTTAAATTCACCCGCCCCTCAATAACAGTTACACCTTCTTGCAATAACAATTGCTGTTGTTTATTCATACCCTGTGCATTTAGCTCAACAACACTAAAACGCCCTTGTGCATTAATTACCCGATGCCATGGAATAGCTTGTTCATTGTCTAGGTATTTTAAAACCCGCCCTACCATCCGTGCATGTTTAGGTAAGCCTGCAAGCTTCGCAACCTGACCATAAGTTGCAACTTTGCCATACGGAATCAGTTTCACCACATTTAAAATTTGTATAGCTAACTCAGCGTTTGGATTTGGCATTTTGAATGACTCAAGCATAAAAAAAGAGAGCCCGAGGGCCCTCTTTTATTGTTAATTATTTAAACTATTTAGACAATTGCTAGATCAATGGTAGATCAAGTGATTGTTGTCTAAAAGTTCTTGTAATGTAACATCTGTATTTTTCAAAGTAAGCAATTCTGTCTTACCGTTGAATGTACTGCCTTGACCATCACGATCGATACTAATAATCGTATTACCATGACCGTCTTTCGCCACAGATACGTAGTTACCAATATTAGAAGCCGTTACATTTTGACCTTGTAACAATGCGCTGATATCGATCTTGTCGCCATCTGCTTTCTTGAAGTCTGTCCAAGTGTCATGACCATTACCACCTGTTGCTTCAGCAGTATTCAACAACTTGAAGATTACGGTATCTGCACCTGCATTGGTTGTATAAACGTCATTACCTACAGAGCTTGTAATCACATCATTACCAATACTTGTGTTGTACTCATAACCCGTTTCAATGTTGAGGTGAGCCACTGAAGTATCACCATTTGGCGCAACCAATTTATATGTAAATTGATCACCAGTACCCACCTTGAATGCTGAGTCTGTCACGCTGTATGTGTAGCTACCGTCAGCTTTAATGTTCAAGTCGCCGTGTGCACCTTTAACCGTAACACCCGTAGTGGTCACAGCAGTATAGGTTTGACCACCATCTTGCGAGATATACAGGTCTGTATATTTCGAAGCAAGTACATCTACACCATGGCCATCATTATCTGTAAGTAGATTACCAGTGGTTTTCGTTGCAAGTGATTTCGCAGTGAAGTCATCAAGATCAATCACACTACGTGTAATTGAAGCATTTACACTACCGCCAACACTGACTAAGCCAGAGTTAGTCACAATCTCAATAGTGTACGTACCTGCTTTCAGACCTGGAATGCTGAGTGAATTACCATTTGGTAAGATGCCAATCACGTCAACCAATGTACCTGCATTTGTTGATGCAACGATTTTACCAGTAGTATCTTTCACATTCACACTTGTACTACCAAGTAGTGATACCAGCTGTGCAGAGCCAAAATTGATATTTACATTTTCAATTGTGCCTTCCGCTACAGTAATGTCAGTACTGCCACTCGTTTTACCAATTGCAGCACCAGAGAAACCGATAAGCCAACTATAGCTAATTGATTTAGCAGCACCTACACTCACCGCATTTGTAGCTTGTACCCCAATGGTATCCGTATTGTCTGTTGCAACAACTGTTGTTGCATCATTTTTCGGATTTGCTGCATCCCATTTCACAGCAAGATCACCCGCTGTACCAATGTGAATAATGAGGCTCGCAGTATCTGATTTACCTGTAACTGGATCAGTTACTGTATAGCTAAATACTTCAGACTTACCAATATTCGTTACATTTTCAGTCGGTTTATAGGTGTACGAGCCATCTTTAGCAATGATCAGTGTACCGTGGTCACCTGTAATCACTGTAGTACCTGAAGCATTTACAGCTTTGCCATTTACGGTCGTTACAGTTGTACCTGCTGGAACATTGTCTTTACCGTAAATACCATCAGCATCTGTAATCACGTTACCAGACTTATTGGTTACACCTGAAACCACTGGGTCTTTCGCTGTATCAAATACTTGAAGTGATAAGCCAGCGCTAATTGAAGTACCAACACCAATTAATGATCCACCTGAGAATGCAAATTTGTATTCACCTGGAAGTAGGTTTTTCACTTGTATTTGTGTGCTTTCACCAAAAATACCTAGTAAGTCAAATAAACCTGCATCCTTATTTGTACCTACAAGTACATCTACACCATTCACAACTTTATAAAGCTTCATTTCAGCTTGGTCGAACAAGTTAATGAGTGATTTCGTTGTTACGGTAATGGTTGCGTTTGCAACTTCGTTTTCACCAACAACAAACACACCATTAAATGTTTTTTCACCAATATTGAAACCAACAAATTTATTAAATAGCTCAGAAGTACGTGTTGCCAGTACAGGATATTCAAAGTTAATGCCTGCATCGACTAGGTTATCTACCGCATCCACAGTAATGTTTGGTGCTTTAGAACCTGTTTTACCAGATTCACCACCTGCATCACTCGCACTGACTAGAAGTGTTTGACCATCTGTATATGATGTTGGCAATTTAATGCTGTAGTTACCATTTGCATCTGAATTACCTTGTGCAATTACAGTCTTACCATCTGGTGCATAGACTTTAATCACAGAGTTCGCTTCTGCTGTACCTGTTACAGTATCGCCTTTTGCATTAATCGTTGCAGTAGGTGCAGCTGGTGCATACAAGTCTGGTGCAGTTGCAGGAGTCGCAAGCGATTCACCACCTGGATCTTTCGCTGTAACTTTCACAGCTTCACCATCCACCAATGCTGGGTTGAGCGGCACTGTATATTTGCCATCTGCGCCTGCTACTGCAGTACCAATCACAGTTGTGCCTTTACTACCACCATACACTTGTACGATTGCATTTGGCTCAGTTACACCTGTTACTGATTTACCATCTGTAGCAACTTGTGCAGTTGGTGCATCTGGTGCATATAAGTCTGGTGCAGCTGCTGTTACTGGTGCAGATTCACCACCTGGATCTTTGGCGGTCACTTTAACTGTTTCGCCATCTACCTGAGCTGGATTCAATGTAACTGAGTACTGACCAGAAGCATCTACAGTACCTGTACCCAAGACAGTTTTTCCGTCTTCTGTATATACCGTAATCGATGAACCTGGCTGTGCTTTACCAGTCACAAATGCACCCGTTTGACTATCAACTTGTGCAGTCAAAATGCTTGGTACAGAAGAATCTACCAATGCATCTGTTGCAGAACCTACATTACCTGCTTTATCCGTTGCAGTTGCAGTGTATGTACCTTCTGCTGCTGTCGCTGGAACAGTCGCTGTATATGTACCATCTGGATTAACCGTTACAGGAACATTATTGCCTGCTGGGTCTTTCACAGTCACTGTGGCACCTGCTTCAGTTTTACCTGTCACTGTTGCCGTACCATCTGAGTTCGAAACCACATCGATGCTTACAACTGGAGCAACATTATCATCCAACACATCAGTTGCTGTGCTTGGATTACCTGCTTTATCTGTTGCAGTGACAGTATATGTACCTTCTGCTGCTGGTGCTGGAACTGTTGCTGTGTACGTACCGTCTGGGTTAACTGTTACAGGAACATTATTGCCTGCTGGGTCCTTCACAGTCACTGTTGCACCTGGTTCTGTTTTACCTGTAATGCTCGCAGTACCGTCTGCATTTGGTGTGATGTCTACCGTTACTTGTGGACCAATATTGTCATCAAGTACATCGGTTGCAGTACCAGTATTACCTGCTTTATCCGTTGCCGTTGCAGTATATGTACCTTCTGCAGCTGGTGCTGGAACTGTCGCAGTGAACGTACCATCTGGATTAACTGTTACAGGAACGTTGTTACCTGCTGGATCTTTCACAGTTACCGTTGCACCTGGTTCTGTTTTACCTGTAATGCTCGCAGTACCGTCTGCATTTGGTGTTACATCCAAGCTCACAATCGTTGGTGCAACATTATCTACAAGTACATCTGTACCTGTACCAACATTGCCAGCTTTATCCGTTGCAGTTGCAGTGTATGTACCTTCTGCTGCTGGTGCTGGAACTGTTGCTGTGTAAGTACCATCTGGATTAACCGTTACAGGAACATTGTTACCTGCAGGGTCTTTCACAGTCACTGTTGCGCCTGGTTCAGTTTTACCTGTAATGCTCGCAGTACCATCTGCATTTGGCGTTACGTCTACAGTCACAACTGGAGCTACGTTGTCGTCAAGTACAGCGGTAGATGTTGCAGTATTGCCCGCCACATCTTTTGCAGTTGCTGTATATGTACCTTCCGCTGCTGGTGCAGCTGCAACCGCGCTAAATGTACCGTCTGGATTAACAGTTACTTTCAGATCATTACCATTTGGATCTTTCACAGTCACTGTCGCGCCAGGCTCAGACTTACCAGTAATGGTTGCTGTACCATCTGGATTTGCTGTCACAGTCAATGCGTCAAGTTGTGCAACGGTATCCACAGTTACATTTGTTGAATCTGGATCACTCAAGTTACCTGCGCGATCTTTCGCAACTGCTTCAACTTTATAAGTACCATCTGCAAGATTTGGTGCTGTATATGTCCAGCTACCATCTGCCGCAACGACTGCAGCACCAGATGCAAGAACTTTACCAGCTGCATCTTTAACCGTTACAGTTACAGTCGCATTCGCTTCAGTTTTACCTGAGAAGCTTGGTGTTGCATCACTCACGACACCTGAATCATCAATGTCAATTGTTGGTTTAACTGTATCAACAATAAACTTGATGTTTGCAGGCGCACTTGTCACACCATAAGCATTTTTTGAAATTGCTTCTAAGCGGAATTGACCATCTGCAAGAGGTTTAGACGGTGTAAATGACCAACGGCCTGTTGATGTATTTAATGTCGCTAAACCTGACTCAACAATTTTATCCGAGCTGTCATAAATGTTGATTTTCACTTCCACACTGTTCACAGATGAACCGTTGAAAGTTTGTTTAGGGTTATTGGTTGCAGGAGGTAATGGCTCTGCTGCGAGCAATGCACGCGCTGCAAATTTCATTACCGGTGCAGCAACTGGTGCTGCGAAGAAATCGAATGGATCAATTTCTACTGTTGGCAGTGTAATATCACCTTTCACAGTCGTACCAGTACCAGCGTTGCCAGCTTTATCTGTATACGTACCATTGCCAATTGACACTTCAACTGTTTGAACTGCTGCCGAACCACTCACCTTAATTTGTGCAGTCCACTGTGTTTCAGAAACCTGCACAAGGTTGTTTAATGTACCGCCTGCTACAGTGATATCAGATGCATCGAAGCCAGTTACAGCCTCGCTGAAGTTAATTACCGTCACACCATTCACATCAAATGAAACTGTCACACTTGGTGCTGTGGTATCAATACTTGGTACGCTGATATTGTCTGCTTTTGAACCAATACCGTTGTTACCTGCAAGGTCTGTGAATGAGTTGTCTGCAACAGTAACTGTAACTAGACCAGGTGCACCTGTGTTGCCATCAGCAACCACTTTGCCTGTCCAAGAACCGTCTGCTTGTTGAGTTAAGCCACTTACTGTACCGCCAGTTACTTTCACATCAGATGCATCGAAACCTTTAACCGTTTCGCTGAAGCTGATTTTCAAGTTGCCATTTGCATCTAGGGTTGTCGTAGATGTTGGCGCAGTGGTATCAAAACCTGGAACAGTTTGACTACCTGTTGCCAATTGGCCTGGGTTACCTGCGACATCTGAGTATGAACCCGCTGGTATCGAGATATCGACCTTACCTGGTGCACCCACTGGATCATTCGATACAACTTGACCTTTCCAAGTACCATCTGGCTGTTGAGTCAAGCCACTCACTGTACCGCCTGCTACAACCAAGTCAGATGGAGTGAAGTCTTTTACTGGCTCGCTAAATGTAATTGTCACTTCGCCTGCTGGCGTAATCACAATCGCTGCTGTTGGTGCAGTTGTATCAACACTTGCAATATTGTTAGATGCGCTATTGCCTTTACCATTATTGCCAGCAAGGTCCGTATAAGAGTTATCTGCAACACTCACAGTAACAGCACCTAGCGCACCTGTGTTGCCATCAGCAACCACTTTGCCTGTCCAAGAACCGTCTGCCTGTTGAGTTAAGCCACTCACTGTACCGCCAGTTACTTTCACATCAGATGCATCAAAACCTTTAACCGTTTCGCTGAATGTGATCTTCAAGTTGCCGTTGGCATCTAGTGTCACTGTTGAAGTTGGTGCTGTGGTATCAATACTTGGTACAGATTGTGATTGGTTCGCAACAGTACCAGGGTTACCTGCATTGTCAGTATATGAACCAGCTGGGATGGTTAAATCTACTTTACCCACGGCACCTGTATTGCCATCAGCAACCACTTTACCTGTCCATGAACCGTCTGGCTGTTGAGTTAAGCCACTCACCGTACCGCCAGTCACTTTCACATCAGTTGGATCGAAGCCTTTTACTGGCTCGCTAAATGTAATTGTTACTTCACCCGCTGGCGTAATCACAATCGTTGCTGTCGGTGCAGTTGTATCGACACTTGGTACGCTGATATTTTCAGCTTTCGAACCAATACCGTTGTTACCTGCAAGGTCTGTGAATGAGTTGTCTGCAACAGTAACTGTAACTAGACCAGATGCACCTGTGTTGCCATCAGCAACCACTTTGCCTGTCCAAGAACCGTCTGCTTGTTGAGTTAAGCCACTCACTGTACCGCCAGTCACTTTCACATCAGATGCATCGAAACCTTTAACCGTTTCGCTGAATGTGATCTTCAAGTTGCCATTTGCATCTAGTGTCACTGTTGAAGTCGGCGCTGTGGTATCAATACTTGGTACAGATTGTGATTGGTTCGCAACAGTACCAGGGTTACCTGCATTGTCAGTATATGAACCAGCTGGGATGGTTAAATCTACTTTACCCACGGCACCTGTATTGCCATCAGCAACCACTTTACCTGTCCATGAACCGTCTGGCTGTTGAGTTAAGCCACTCACCGTACCGCCAGTCACTTTCACATCAGTTGGATCGAAGCCTTTTACTGGCTCGCTAAATGTAATTGTTACTTCACCCGCTGGCGTAATCACAATCGTTGCTGTCGGTGCAGTTGTATCGACACTTGGTACGCTGATATTTTCAGCTTTCGAACCAATACCGTTGTTACCTGCAAGGTCTGTGAATGAGTTGTCTGCAACAGTAACTGTAACTAGACCAGGTGCACCTGTGTTGCCATCAGCAACCACTTTGCCTGTCCAAGAACCGTCTGCTTGTTGAGTTAAGCCACTTACTGTACCGCCAGTCACTTTCACATCAGATGCATCGAAACCTTTAACCGTTTCGCTGAATGTGATCTTCAAGTTGCCATTTGCATCTAGGGTTGTCGTAGATGTTGGCGCAGTAGTATCGATACTTGGTACAGATTGTGATTGGTTCGCAACAGTACCAGGGTTACCTGCATTGTCAGTATATGAACCAGCTGGGATGGTTAAATCTACTTTACCCGCGGCACCTGTATTGCCATCAGCAACCACTTTACCTGTCCATGAACCGTCTGGCTGTTGAGTTAAACCACTCACCGTACCGCCAGTCACTTTCACATCAGTTGGATCGAAGCCTTTTACTGGCTCGCTAAATGTAATTGTTACCTCACCCGCTGGCGTAATCACAATCGTTGCTGTCGGTGCAGTTGTATCTAGACTTGGTACGCTGATATTTTCAGCTTTCGAACCAATACCGTTGTTACCTGCAAGGTCTGTGAATGAGTTGTCTGCAACAGTAACTGTAACTAGACCAGATGCACCTGTGTTGCCATCAGCAACCACTTTGCCTGTCCAAGAACCGTCTGCTTGTTGAGTTAAGCCACTCACTGTACCGCCAGTTACTTTCACATCAGATGCATCGAAACCTTTAACCGTTTCGCTGAAGCTGATTTTCAAGTTGCCATTTGCATCTAGGGTTGTCGTAGATGTTGGCGCAGTTGTATCGATACTTGGCACACTGATATTTTCAACTTTTGAACCTTTACCGTTATTACCTGCAAGGTCTGTATATGAGTTGTCTGCAACAGTAACTGTGACTAGACCTGGTGCACCTGTGTT
The DNA here is from genome assembly GCF_013391565.1 of Acinetobacter sp. SwsAc6. Lineage (NCBI taxonomy): Bacteria > Pseudomonadati > Pseudomonadota > Gammaproteobacteria > Moraxellales > Moraxellaceae > Acinetobacter > Acinetobacter sp. SwsAc6. The sequence continues at coordinate 25,349 of NZ_JACAXE010000012.1, read as the reverse complement.
GCCATCTGCTGCAACTTTAGCTGTCCAAGAACCGTCAGCCTGTTGAGTTAAGCCACTCACTGTACCACCTGTCACTTTCACATCAGATGCATCGAAGCCTTTGATTGCTTCGCTGAACGTGATCTTCAAGTTGCCATTCGCATCTAGAGTCATCGTAGACGTTGGTGCCGTAGTATCGAAACCTGGAACAGATTGACTAGCTGTTGCTGGTTGACCTGGATTACCTGCATTGTCTGTGTATGAACCCGCTGGAATCGTAATATCTACTTGACCTGGTGCGCCTGTTGGATCATTCGACACGACTTGACCTTTCCAAGTACCATCTGGCTGTTGAACCAAACCAGTGACAGCACCACCCGCTACAACCAAGTCAGATGGAGTGAAGTCTTTTACTGGCTCGCTGAAGCTGATCGTTACTTCGCCCGCTGGCGTAATCACAATCGTTGCTGTCGGCGCTGTCGTATCAACACTCGCAATATCATTTGTTGCGCTATTGCCTTTACCATTATTACCCGCAAGGTCGGTATAAGAATTGTCTGCAACACTCACGGTCACTTTACCCAATGCACCTGTGTTGCCATCTGCAACAACTTTACCAGTCCAAGAGCCATCAGGCTGTTGTGTTAAGCCACTTACTGTGCCGCCAGCTACTTTCACATCAGATGCATCGAAACCTTTAACCGCTTCGCTGAATGTGATTTTTAAGTTGCCGTTTGCATCGAGTGTCACTGTTGAAGTCGGCGCTGTGGTATCAATACTTGGTACATTTTCAATTGCAAATCCACCATTACCTGGGTTATTTGCCACGTCTGTATAAGAGCCTGCACCAATCGAAACAACTACATTTCCTGGAGCACCTGTCGCACCATTTGCTGCGACTTGACCCGTCCACGTGCCATCTGGTTGTTCAGTTAAATTCACCAATTTACCGCCAGTCACTTTCACATCAGTCGCATCAAAGCCTTTTACTGGCTCGCTGAAGCTGATTGTTACTTCGCCTGCTGGAGTCAACGTAATTGTTGGCGTTGGCGCTGTAGTATCGATGCTTGGTACAGATTGTGATTGAGTTGCAGCAGCACCAGGATTATTAGCCAAGTCTGTATATGAGCCAGCTGGGATGGTTAAATCTACGTTTGCTGACGCACCCGTGTTGCCATTTGCAACAACGTGACCCGTCCAAGTACCATCTGCTTGTTGTGTTAAGCCTTGCAATGTACCACCAGTCACTTTGACATCAGATGCATCAAAGCCTTTTACTGGCTCGCTAAAACTAATTGTCACATCACCAGCAGGTGAAATCACAATCGTCGCTGCAGGCGGTGTGGTATCAACGCTAACTACATCCATACCAAGAACGCTCGAACCTTTACCTGCGTTACCCGCTGTATCTGTATATGAGCTATCAGCAATAATTACATCTATTTTGCCACTCGCGCCTGTGGTTCCATTCGCAACAACTTGGCCTTTCCAAGAACCATCCGCTTGTTGTGTTAAGTTAAGCAGTGTACCGCCATTCACTGTCACATCTGACTTATCAAAACCTTTTACAGCTTCGCTGAAGGTGATAACAACTTCGCCTGTAGGGCTGACTGTAAGTGTAGATGTTGGTGCTGCTGTATCAATCTTAGCTGTTGCACTATCTTCTGCACTAATGTTGCCTGCTTTGTCTTTTGCTGTTGCAGATACAACATAGTCACCATCTGTAAGCGATGTTTTAACGGTATATGACCATTTACCATCAGAAGCAACTGTTGCGATACCTGTCTCAATAACTTTGCCAGTCGCATCAGCAACTTTTACAGTCACTGTAGATGTAGGTTCATTTACTTTACCTTTCACATCAGGTGTTGCGTCATTGGTTAAGCCAACATCATCCACCTCAACCACAGGTGCTTGAATATCAACAATAAATGCTTTCGCAGCTGGCGCACTTTGGTTACCTGCAGCATCTTTAGAAATTGCTTGAAGCATGTAATAGCCTTCAGCCAAATCATGAGATGGTGTGTAAGTCCACTTACCTGTAGCTGTGTCTAATTTTGCTAAGCCCGAATCAATATTTTTACCTGATTCATCTTGTAGATAAATCATGACTTCAACACTCTTCGTCGAATTACCAGAGAATGTTGGTTTTACTTGATTGGTTTGTGGTAACGATGCTGATGTTGTACTTGCAACACTCATTAGCATACGTGCTGAAGCAGCACCAAATAGATTATCAATGTCTACTGTTGGTGGAACAGTATCAATTTTCAAACCTGTATCAATTGCAATATCAGGGTTACCTGCAGCATCTTTAGCAGTCGCTTCAACTTTATAAGAACCATCTGCTAGCGGTTTATTTGGTGTAAATGTCCAATTGCCACTGCCATCAACTTGCGCATTACCAGAGTCAATGACATTACCTGCTGCATCTTTTACTTCTACAGTAACTGTTGCACCCGCTTCAGCTGTACCTTTAATGATTGGTGACGTAGCATTCGTCAAACCTAATACATCAATCGTCACTGTTGGTGGAGTTGTATCTACAACCAAACCTTTGTCTGTTGCAGTAGCTGGGTTGCCTGCAGCATCTTTTGCAGTTGCATCAACAGTGTATGCACCATCTGGAAGTGTTTTAGATGGCGTATAAGTCCAGTTGCCGTTCGCATCTACAGTTGCTGGACCAGAATCTACAACCTTACCTGTCGAATCTTTAACTTCAACAGTGACCGTTGCACCTTTTTCTGTTGTGCCTTTTACTGTTGGAGTTGCATCATTGGTTAAAACCAAATGATCAATAGTCACTGCTGGTAAAGTAGTGTCTACAATTAAACCCGTCGCAGTCGCATTTGCTTTCGTGTTGGCAACATTTACGGCTTCAACTGCAACTGTATAGTTTCCTTCAGCAAGTGCAGTAGATGGTGTAAATGTCCAATTACCATTTGAATCCACTGTCGCTGGGCCTGTAGCCACAACTTTACCAGTCGAGTCCTTCACTTCAACTGTTACTGTTGCACCAACAGCTGTTTTACCAGAAATATCTGGTGTTGTGTCTTGCGTTGGTTTTAATGGATCAATCGATACAGTAAGTGCAGATGTATTAACATCTAAGCCTTGCTCTGTTGCTGTTGAAGGATTGCCCGCAGGATCTTTTGCAGTTGCATCAACCGTATATGGACCTTCTGGAAGTGGGTTTGCTGGTGTATATGACCAGTTACCATTGCCATCTACAGTTGCTGGACCAGACTCTACAACTTTGCCAGTTGGGTCTTTAATTTCAACATTAACAGTTGCACCAGGCTCAGTTTTACCTGAAATCGTTGGTGTATTGTCATTGGTTGGAGCAAGTGGATTAATGCTAATTGTTGGTGCTTGCGTATCAACAGCTAAGCCTTTGTCTGTTGCAGTTGCTGGATTGCCTGCAGCATCTTTTGCAGTTGCATCAACAGTATACGCGCCATCTGGTAGTGTTGTAGATGGTGTGTACGACCAGTTGCCATTGCTATCTACAGTTGCAGGACCAGACTCTACAACTTTACCTGTTGCATCTTTAATTTCTACATTAACAGTTGCGCCCGCTTCAGTTTTACCTGAAACAGTCGGTGTCGTGTCGTTGGTTGGTGCAAGTGGGTTAATGCTAATTGTTGGTGCTTGCGTATCTACAGATAAGCCTTTGTCTGTCGCAGTCGATGGATTACCTGCAGCATCTTTTGCAGTCGCATCAACAGTATATGCGCCATCTGGTAGTGTTGTAGATGGTGTGTATGACCAGTTGCCATTGCTATCTACAGTTGCTGGGCCAGAATCTACAACTTTACCTGTCGAGTCTTTAACTTCAACAGTAACTGTTGCGCCTGGCTCAGTTTTACCTGTCACCGTTGGTGTCGTGTCATTGGTTGGTTTAAGCGGATCAATGCTAATTACAGGTAAAGATGAATCTACATCTAAGCCTTTATCAGTTACAGTTTTATCATTACCAGCTGGATCTTTTGCAGTAACTTCAACCTCATACGGACCTTCTGGAAGCGGTTTAGATGGTGTATAAGTCCAATCACCATTACCATCTACAGTGCCTTTACCTGAATCAACAATGTTGCCATCTTTGTCTTTAATGACTACATCAACAGAAGCATCAGGATCTGTTTTACCAGTGATCGTTGGTGTTGAGTCACCCGTTGGTTTTAACGGATCAATCATAATTGTAGGATCAGTCGTATCTACAACCAAACCACCTTTATCTTGTGTGCTTTCATTGCCTGCAGGGTCTTTCGCAGTCACTTCAACTTTGTATTCGCCTTCTGGCAAAGGTTTTGATGGAGTGTAATTCCAGTTGCCTTGGTCATCTACATTTGCTTTACCACTGTCAACCACATTGCCATTTTTATCTTTAATTACAACGTCAATTTCAGCTTTTGGCTCGTTGGTTTTACCGCTAATCGTAGGGGTCGTATCGTTGGTATCGCCCAAATCATTAATGCTAACAGTCGGATCTTGAGTATCAACTGTGAAATTTAAAGCATCCGATTTAGGACCTTCAACGCCATCCACTGTCTGTGTTGCAAAAATTGAATGGTCGCCATCTGTCAATTCTTTAGGAAGTTTAACGCTCCAGCTACCATCTGCTTTTGCGACAGTTTCTGCAACTAGCTGGTTACCGTCATAAACTTTAATTGTCGCGCCTGGTTCAGCACCTGTACCTGAGACAACAGGTGTTTTGTCATTTGTTGCGCTACCCGCTGTAAGTTGGCCAGTTTTAGGCTCAACGTTATCAGTCACAACCAATGTACTTAATTTTTTAACAGGGCTTGGCGTACCATCATTGTTATTTGATGAACCATTATTAACTGCAGCACCTACTGCACCAACACCAGCAGCACCCAATGCCCAAGGTAAAATTGCACCAACCAAAGAATCTTTATACAGTAAAGGCTCAATTTCTGCTAAAGGTTGATATTGGATCACGTCTGCAATCGCGCCATTTGCATCCGTAAATTTAGCCCAAAACAAACCGCCATCATCGCTTTCAAAAACCAGACTGTTATCTGGTTTGTCACCAGCAAAATAATTTTCAATAACAATAGTTTCACCGCTTTTTAGCGTGATTACTGCATTGTTGCCATCTCGCGTAATTGAAGCCACATCCTCTTTCGGGACCTTAACTACAACAACTGAGTTTTGTGTAAGTCCAACACGGTTCGAATCGACTTGTTCTAGAACCTGATGACTTTCCTTCGAAATAACAGAAATTTGCGTCATAGCGTGACCCTCAATATGTGTTATGTATGTTTCTGTTTTAGATTAGTTTTGCAATGTGTTGTTTTTTTTAACTTTTTCATTAAAATACAACCCATTAGAAACTCTATTTTTAATAATGTGTTTTATATCACATTTTGCTTTTTTTTTGCACAATTGCTTGAAAAATATTGTTTAATTGCCATGTCTACACTCCTAAAACTGTAATATAACCATTAAATAACAACAACTTATTTTTTTGTGACATGAGTCACATTTTTTGTAACCGAATTTCCAGCTTTTTACTTAAAAATAGAAAGCCATATACCAAGTTTCCGTCAAATGGTTATAAATTAATACTTTACATAAATAATAAAAAAGCCAAATAAAGTTATACTTTATTTGGCTTTCGCAATTCTTATACAGGTTAAATGTATAAGATAAATATCAGAATAAAATTTGTACTAATCCTTAGAAGTTATCTGGGTTTTCTAAGCGTTTTACTTCTTGTACACGCTCAGGGTTATGTACCGCAGCTACACCATCCTCAGCCTTTTCATCAATCAATGCTTCTGGCTTATACACGGTAATCGTTTCATTACCTAATGCATCCTCACCCACCACATATTGAAAACCTTTACGGTTCATTTTATGGCACATCCGTTGATACCAACCTTTAAAGCCTTGGGTTTCTTCATTGGGATTATGATAAAAAGCATTCATGACCGCAGGCAGGCCTAAACCGCAGACCAAACCAGATAACAGCACCACAATAAAGGTATAGCCAATTAAAATACTGCTATATTCACTTAACTGAGGCACGTTCGCGACCGCCAAAATTAAGGCAAGCGAAATCCCACCACGCACCCCACCCCAAGACAGTATGGCCAAACTACCGTTGTAACTCTTTTTGCGAAAACTTGGGAAAAAGGCAAAGGAAAGATAATTGGCAGCAAAGCGTGAAGCATGCAAAATTAAGAAGGCAACAATCCCGCCCAAAATTAAGCTAATACTGAGATCTAAAATAAAAAGCTCTAAACCGATAAGCGTAAATAAAAAGGAGTTAATAATCCCTTCAACTGTATGCCAAAAATGATTCACTTCACGGATTTCACGTGCTTCTAAAATCTCTTTCCAGCGGTTACCCACAATTAAGCCACCAATCACACATGCAATAGGTGCAGAAGCATGGGCAAACAATGCAACCAAGTAAGACCCACATGCTAACAATGCTGTAGTCAGAATCAGTGACTCCATCTCATGCTTACCACGTAAAATACGCAATATGGCCTGACCAAAAGCCCAACCAATAATAATAGCTACCACAATTTCATAGAGTAAGGTTTTTAAAATGCCATACAATGTGACGTGCGCACCCTGCAGTACATTTAACAAGGTCATAAATAAGGCAATACACATTGCATCGTTAAATAGTGACTCACCTTCCAACTTAACAATTAAATGATGGGGAGCACGTACAGAACTTAATACGCCTTTAATCCCGATTGGATCCGTCGCCCCCAAAGCAGCACCAAGCAATAACAGCACCAGTAAATCAACATGCTGTCCAATTAAAAATTGGTAACCATACAGCGCCATCCCAAAGAACGTGGCACACAAAACCAGCGCAATACTGGCCAAAATACTAATAGGTTTCCAATGGCTACGTAAATCTGAGACCTTAAATTTCAACGCGGAAGACGTCAAAATAAAACAGATCACACCATTAATTAAAAAGTCATAAAAATCAATATGTCGAACTGCTTCCTCAATATTATGAATATTGATGACCACAAATTGATTACCATTCAGCAGGCTTGCGCCCCACTGTAAAATAAAGACAAAAATTGCTGAAACAATAGGCACACCAATGGCTTGTGGAAAGCCCAAGATCCGCTTATTAAAAATTGTAGTTGCAATTGAGAGTGCAAAAATTACAGTAAATACCTGTAAGAAAAAAAAGTTTCCCATTCCTCATCCAATTCTTTGAGCCTGAGTGCTAATGAGCAAATTCAAATTATATATTTAAATAAAAAATACCTAACAGCAACTCATTTAGATTGTAAATATTGTACTCAAATCGCGACTATTTTCGTGTAGCAATTCAGTTTATTTCACTATTTCATACAGAATGTTTTACCATAAAGTAACTGCCATAGGTTTAGTGTCTTATGGTTTAAACTGCTTGTTGTGATGATCTTATGCACCTTACTGTAAAAACTGTTTTCCGCATGTGTTTCGCGGCTGTTATTTTTTTCATCACCATCTCTTTGGTCTGGACGTGTATCTCAAAATTAAATGAAATACGTTTAGCTGATCAAACATTTCAAAATGCTCAAACGATTCATTTGGTTTCCACAAAGAAAGAGCAATTGGTGTTAATTTCTAACAATCAAAAACCAGACCCAGCTATATATATTGCGATTGCGCAAAATGGTTATATTGCCAAAATTAGTTGCGAGCACTATGCAAATATTTGTACAGATCAATACAACCAGCAACAAACCCGACAGATTCATCAAGTCGATTTACTAAAAGTAGGCTACAACTTCTATATTCATCAAGTTAAATATACGGATAGTCGCACACAACACTCTCAGGAATTCAAATACGATCAAGCCCAAATACAACAAGCATATCAACAAGACATAAATAATTTAAAATTTACAGTGTTTGGGATTGGATTATTTTCGTGCGCAGCCCTATTTGTTAGCTTCCGAATTTTAGTTAATTTCAAGAAATTCTTAAATAAATAAACATGTCTTTAAAATCAAAATCTAGATCAGCATCAAAAAAAGAAAAGAGGAAAGTCTTTTTTTGATGCAATAAAACTTGTTTAAATTGCTTGATTAAACGTATCGCAACTATCAATTCGACCTGACTTTAAACCAATGTCAAACCATTTCATCCGCTGTTGACTAGTACCATGGGTAAAACTGTCTGGTACCACTTGGCCCGTTGCGCTTTTTTGCAAATAATCATCACCAATTTTATGTGCAGCATCCATCGCTTCTTCGACATCACCTGATTCTAAAAATTGCGTACGCGCATTGTTGTGATTTGCCCAAATTCCTGCGAAACAATCTGCTTGTAATTCTTGACGAACGGACAACTGATTACCTTGTACTTTCGTTGCTTTGGCACGTGCTTGCTGCACCTGCTGAGAAACACCTAAAAGTGTTTGTATATGATGACCAACTTCATGAGCAACCACGTATGCTTGTGCAAAATCTCCAGCCTGATCATCACGACTCAGTTCAGTGTTATTTTGCTCACCCGAAATACCCATTTGCGTGCGCATATCTTTAAAGAATGCTGTATCTATATAAACTTTTTGATCTGCTGGACAATAAAATGGCCCCATTGCAGCTTGTGCAGTACCACAGCCTGAGTTCACTACACCATTAAACATCACCAATTTAGGTGGCGTATATTGTGCATTCAACTGCTGTTTAAATATTTCATTCCATGTATCTTCAGTATCTGCAAGCACAGTACCTACAAATTGCATGGACTCTTGCTGATCAGGTGTAGGATTATCCAAACCTTTAGTTTCCGCAGACGACGCCTGCTGTGTGACTTGTTTAGTCGCTTGATAAGCCTGCTGAGGATCAACACCAAAAAACTTCCACGCAACAAAAGCCACGACTAAACCGAGGATACTAATCCCACCCGCTTTCGCACCACCGCCACCACGACGGTCTTCTACATTTGCACTGACTCGGCGACCTTTCCAACGCATCTCAATCTCCCTATTCAGCTATTTTGGTTATGTTAAGCCTATTCTTTCATTTGGGTCGAGGTGCTTTTATGTCGAACTTTCCCAATCAGATGAACAACCAACAAGACCAAGAGGCCAGCCACAATACCTGTCACCAAGTTAATTGCCGTGGGTGTTATTGCACCAATAATACTCGACATAGTTGGGAGCTCCTGCGCAAATTGTACTGCATCCTCTGTAAAATGATGCATCCAAGGCACAGCATGATTAATAATACCACCACCCACTAAAAACATCGCGATGGTTCCCACAATCGTAAGCGTCTTCATTAACTTTGGCGCAAATGCCAGTAAGCCTCGACCAATTGTATTTTTAAATGCTGAAGGTTTCTGAGTCAGATAAAGCCCTAAATCATCAATTTTTACAATCATTGCCACAAAACCATAAACACCCACAGTCATAATGACTGCAATCACACTGAGCACACTTAGCTTGGTCAAAAATGTTGCGGTCGCAACAGTACCCAAGGAAATCACCACAATTTCAGCTGACAGAATAAAGTCGGTACGAATCGCTCCTTTTATTTTGTCTTTTTCAAATGTAGCCAAATCAATTTCAGTATTTTCCAGTTCCTGCTGTGCATCTTCTGCAGTTTTTGCTTTTTTATGAAATAAACTATGAATAACCTTCTCTACACCTTCATAGCATAAAAATAAACCACCGATCATCAGCAAAGGATTGATCAGCCACGGTGCAATCACACTGATTAAAAGCGCCAAGGGCACCAAGATTAATTTATTAACAAATGAACCTTTTGCAACACCCCAGACCACAGGTAATTCACGCTCTGAACGCACACCACTGACTTGCTGGGCATTTAAGGCGAGGTCATCCCCTAATACGCCAGCCGTTTTTTTGGCTGCCATTTTACTCATGACCGCAACATCATCTAAAACCGTGGCAATATCATCTAGCAATAACAACAAACTACTGGCCATTTTTATTCTTCCTCATTTTTTGCATGAGTTTAATCGCTTTCAACGCAAAATAATGTATCTGCATGATGATTTTTTAGATATTTTTTTGCAGTTTTCTAATGTGACTGACATATTGAAAAATTATCCCGTACAATGTTGCCATTCGTTAAAAATGTATCGCAGCACTGGCTGCAAAGATGGAATAGATAATGAGTAATCAAGATAATCGTCCAGTGATTTTGACTGGCGACCGCCCAACAGGACAACTTCACCTCGGTCACTTTGTAGGTTCTTTACGTTCACGTGTAGGCTTACAAGATTCACATCACCAACACCTGTTATTGGCTGATGCTCAAGCGCTGACTGATAATGCCGATAATTTCGAAAAAGTACGTCGCAATATTATTGAAGTTGCAACCGATTATTTGGCAGTCGGCATTGACCCTACTAAAACAACAATTTGTGTTCAATCATGCTTACCAGCATTAAATGAACTCACCATGCTTTACTTAAACTTTGTAACGGTTTCACGTTTAGAGCGTAACCCGACCATTAAATCTGAAATTCAAATGCGTGGATTTGAGCGTGATATTCCAGCAGGCTTCTTATGCTATCCAGTTGCTCAAGCTGCCGACATTACTGCGTTTAAAGCCAGCATTGTGCCTGTAGGTGAAGACCAAATTCCAATGATTGAACAAACCAATGAAATTGTTCGTCGTTTGAACCGTCAAATTGGTCATGACTTACTGCCAGAATGTAAAGCACTCTTATCAAATGTTGGTCGTTTACCTGGCTTCGATGGTAAGGCTAAAATGTCTAAATCTTTGGGCAACACTATTGTGCTTGATGCATCTGACAAAGACATTAAAAAAGCTGTTAATGCGATGTATACAGATCCAAATCACCTTCGTATTGAAGATCCAGGCCAAGTGGAAGGTAACGTTGTCTTTACTTATTTAGATGCCTTTGATCCAAACAAAGAAGAAGTTGAAGAACTAAAAGAACATTACCGTCGAGGCGGTTTAGGCGATGGTACAGTGAAGAAACGTCTTGAAGGTGTACTTAAAGAATTAATCACGCCTATCCGTGAGCGTCGTATCGAACTTGCAAAAGATCCAGATTACATCATGGATATTTTGAAGCATGGTACAGACAAATGTCGCGATATCACACAGCAAACGCTAGATGAAGTTAAAGCAGGTCTTGGTGTATTCCATTTCTAAGAATTTTCATCGCAAATTAAAAGCCTTTCTTTGATGAAGGGCTTTTTTTATACAAATTCTTTGACATCAGTCACACAAAGTGCGCATTCTTAACGCTTCGTAACATCGCGTAACTCGAATACTCATGAATGATCCACACTTTCGTTTTATGATCTACCCATGTTTTAGGAAACCCTAAGTCATACATTTCTCCTTTACCGAGACTACGCGAGTAGTTTCGTTGTTATACGCAATGACAACCCCAATCATTGCGTATTTTTTTGTCCAAAAATCATGTATTCAACCAAATATTTCACATTAAGCCATATTAAAAAACCCACAATTAAGTGGGCTTTCTTCAATTCATAACTGAATCAGATATTAATTTAATGGAAACTCTATCCCCAAAGACACCCCAGCATCTGTACCACGACGATCAGAATCACTGAGCCAACCATTCAATTTGACAGGAATATCAGTACGTAGCTGATGCGTCCAAGTTAAATCAAGTGCATTAACTTCATCCTTTTCTGGGAAAGCTAAATTATTTTTTGCACCTCGTTCACTGCCAGTAAGTTTGGCAAATAACACACGTCCATTCACACGATTGGCTGAATTAATCGTCACACTACCACCAGTAGATACCATTTGACCATCACCACCCATGGCATGACCCAATGGGAAACCATGTTGGTAGTAGCCATCCTTATAATTATGATGATTATATGAAATACCTCGAGCATCACCATTAGTACGCGTATCAGCCCACTCTGCATAAAGCTGATAAGGCATATCCTTCATTGATGAAGAATAATCAGCACCTGCAAGATACATTTTTTTCGCTGGCAGTAAGCCAGACTCATCTTCACCAACATATTGACTATACAGACTCATCGGCACATTCATCAGCTTCTGTAAATTTAAACGACCATCAAAACCAGCAATCTGATTAGATGCATTTTTATCATTTACACAATTACCATCAGTACAGTCATTATCTTTACCAATAATTGCATTCCAGTACGCATTAAATGACTTAGGCTGACCTTTACCCCCAATCTGAAGCGTTCTAGATGCACCAAACTCTAGATAAGGCAATGGTTGTGCTGTTAAACGCATACCAATTAAATTAGTATCTGGAATAGCGCGATAATCATCTAAACGTCCAGCAAAAACTTGATATTGCCAAGGCCCAACCCATGACAACCACTTGCTGTCAAAAGCACTTTGTGTGGCACGCTGCGCAGTAAAACCATAAACAGGCCGACTTGCATCACCACGGATCAAACTACCGTCATGCCCTGGCCCCCAGTAAGTTAGGATCTGACCTGCAATCAACCATTGATTCCAAAGTTTGCCTGCAAGATATGAACCTTCAACATTGACGGTTTGTTTCAGCATTTACACGTAAACGTGCATCCCAATTTTGACTACCTGCGTTCAATTCTACAGCCGCTTGAAACTGAGCTTTTTGATGATCATCAAAGTTTTGTGGGATATTTTTTTGATCTGACTCAGCAAACACTTCCGCTTTTAATAATGTATTGTTTGCAGTCAATTGACTTTTGATCGATTGAATCACTTTTTGCTGTGCAACAGTACTCACTTTGGCAGACGCTAAAGCACGCTGCACCTCATCTCCACTTAAGGGCCAAGTCGATGTACTGATTCATCATTTAAAACCAAGCCTTGCGCCCAAACAGGTGCTACACACATACTCAACAGCCAAAATGACAAACAGCGCTTATTTACAATTTTCAAACCTTCTCTCTTAAATTCTAATACTTAATTCAACCTTAATTCTTAAATTATTCTCGTGAAAAATAATCATTTCTTAAAGAATATTTACAATAAAATAACCAACAGATATATTTAAAAACATGATTAAACTATTCTTTTTATGATTTTTTCAATTTTGTTTAATCACCAATAAAAAACAACACAATTTTTTTTAAAACTGCTTGCATAAAAAACCCGCTATAAAGCGGGTTTTTTTAACACTCAGTTTTTATCACTTAAGCATTTTTATGACGCATGTGTGGGAACAAAATCACATCACGAATACTTGGTGCATTCGCAAACAGCATGACTAAACGGTCAATACCAATACCTTGGCCAGCTGTAGGAGGCAAACCATATTCTAATGCTTCAACGAAATCTGCATCGTAATGCATCGCTTCATCATCACCTGCATCTTTTTCAGCAACTTGTGCTTGGAAGCGTTCTGCTTGGTCAATTGGGTCATTTAACTCTGAGAAACCATTTGCAAGTTCACGACCACCAATGAAGAATTCAAAACGGTCTGTGATATGCGGGTTGTCATCGTTACGACGAGCCAATGGAGAAGTTTCCGCAGGATATTCAGTAATGAAAGTCGGTTGACGTAATTGAGTTTCAACAGTTTCTTCAAATACAATCGTTTGAAGTTTGCCTAAACCAAAACCAGGTTTTACTTGTTCTTTAAGTTCTTCACGAACAAAGTTTGCAAGGAATTGACGGTCAGCGACATTTTCAGCAGTAAAGCTTGGGTTGTGTTCAAGAATCGCATCAAACATCGAGATTTTTTTGTATGGACCTTTGAAGCTATACACTTCTTCGCCATAAGGAACATCTGTAGAACCTAAAATGTCGATTGCCAGTTTCTCAAGCATTTTTTCAGTGAGTTCCATCAAGTCTTTATAATCTGCATAAGCTTGATAGAATTCAATCATAGTGAATTCAGGGTTATGACGTGTAGAAACACCTTCGTTACGGAAGTTACGGTTAATTTCGAATACACGTTCAAAACCACCAACAACCAAACGCTTTAAATAAAGCTCAGGTGCAATACGTAAGAATAGCGGCATATCCAATGCATTATGATGTGTTTCAAATGGACGTGCAGATGCACCACCTGGAATCACATGCATCATTGGAGTTTCAACTTCCATGAAGCGTTCATTGGTTAAATATGCACGAATACCTGACACTACTTTTGCACGAATTTCAAAAGTTTTACGTGTTTCTTCGTTTACGATTAAGTCTAAGTAGCGCTTACGATACTTTACTTCCGTGTCAGTTAGACCATGGAACTTATCAGGAAGTGGGCGTAATGATTTTGTTAATAATTCGAAATGTTCGATATGTACATAAAGATCACCTTTACCAGAGCGACCCACATAACCTTTAATTGCGATGATATCGCCAAGATCTAAACCTTTGATTGTTTCCAATACTTCAGGTGCAAGCTCTTTACGTGCAACATATAACTGGATACGACCTGTCATATCTTGAATCACAATGAATGAACCACGGTTCAACATTACACGACCCGCTACAGATACATACACCTTTTCACCCGCTTCGATATCTTCTTTCGATACGTCTGCAAATTGGTCTTGTAAGTCTTGTGCGTAGTGCTCACGTTTAAACGTATTTGGCCAAGGGCTTGTACCCTTTTCCTTTGCCTGTTCTTCAATTTGCTTTAACTTGGCATGACGCTGTGCAATTAAATCGTTTTCGGAAATGTGTTGTTCAGAAGTCGATTGAGCGTTATTTTGCGTCATCTCTGCCTCGAATATGATCAAATAAATAAGAAGTTGCATAGCATAGCAGAAATAGAGAAAAATTCGAAGAATCTCTGTGAATTTCAATGTGCTTTCACTCTGCTCCGCACTTTTAAGCTACTATGGCCATTTTTTTAGTCCTGAGCCAACTTTTACAACTATCGGTAATTGCACAGTCCAAAGGCTGACTTACCCTCTTCACCTACGCATTAAAACAACGCTCTAATGCAACCATAAACCTTTTATCAATTCTTCATCATACATCTCACTAGCTCAGCAAGTTGTTGGCGTACATCACTATTTCACTCAGTGTTAAGCCAACCTAAAATATTGATAAAGATGATCTACTTATGACTTATCCCTTAGTAGATTAGACCAATAGCTAAATTATCTTTTTGTGATTAAGCCCTACAATAAGTCAATCGTATTGATTGAAAATTACATTATTTTCAATTGCCAGACATTTTAAAAAAATTCAGTGCGAACAAAAAAAATGACTTCTTGTGTATCTAAAATTCTGTTTTTGCATGGACTTGATTCCTCAAAAGAATCTACAAAATTCCATGCAATTGATGCCGAACAAAAGTACTGCATCAATATCGACTACCGAAACCTAAATTTTCGGACAGTGGCTGACTTTTATCACGATATTATTCAAAAAATTCAACCTGAGATTATTGTGGGACATAGTTTAGGGGGCTATTGGGCTTTAAAAATGTCACATGCTCATCACATTCCCTGTGTTATCGCCAATCCAAGTCTCAAGCCAAATTTCCGTGATGACTACCATGCGATTAGCGATTACGATTTAGACCATGATATTCCACAACTCGCTTATTTGGAGCTGGGCGATGAAATTCTAGATATGTACGAAGTCAAACACCAATTAGAAGATTTTATGCAAGTTGAAACATATACAGGTGGGCACCATCGCCTAGCACATCCTGAATGTATTAATGCACTCATTCAACAAATTGAAACGACACAGCGCCAAAAATAATCTTGTTGGCTCAGGCGATATAAAAATGCCTTTTCATACTATGCAAAAAAAGCATAGCGCAACACAATTGGGCATATACATCAAAACTCTGTGCTGGGCAAAAAAAAGCCTTGCATCAGCAAGGCTTTGATTGACTGATTCAAATCAATCCTTCATTAAGCAGCATCTGCTTCAGGCTTAGATTTATCATCTAATACTGTCCAGATCTTCATACCCAAATCTTGGTGTAAATCAGGAAGATCTAAGAAAATGCTCGCACCTAAAATTTCGTGATTACATTTTTCAGCCAACTGTTTAACCGCTTTTAAAGTGCCACCAGTAGCCAAAACATCATCCACAATAATCACTTTTTGCGCTTGAATTTCAGCAGACATTTCTAAACGGTCCATACCATATTCTAAGCTATAACCCACACCAACAACTGGCGGTGGTAACTTGCCAGCTTTACGTACTAAGATAAGGCCCTTGCCAGTACGCTGTGCCAACAAGCTTGCTAAAACAAAACCACGTGCTTCTACTGCAATAAAGCTATCTACTGCTGCCAATTGTTCTGCAGGAATACTCGCGATGAGCGCATCCGTCAACGGACCCACTTGTGTTAAGAACAACGGTGTTAAATCGAAGAAGCAAATACCAGGTTTTGGAAAATCTTGGACCGAACGAATGTGTGACCACAATGCAGTAGACGAGTTGCTCATAGGAGAAATTTAAAAAATAAATAAGGAATGCGTGAATTTTAACGCTTATTCAACAAAATGAATAGTCAATATACAATTTCAACTCAAGTCAAAAACACCCAAAAACAAACTAACTTATTGTTTTATAATAAAACATTTATTTAAAAAATATTCAGTATATATTCTTCTAATTATAATTTAACGAACAATCAGCTTTTTTCATACACGGCTTTAGTCTAAAAAGCCAAAGTTTTAATCCAGTACATCCTATATAAGATGGTGATCGATAAAAGTGCGATCAATCGCATGATTTATACGACTTGCTAAGTTAGAAAAACACAAAACTTGAAACGATGACTGATGGGTTTAATGACAATTTCTGTCCTCGGCTGACATTCTGCTTTTAATTTCACTGTTTAAACTCTTATGCACTTTACTTTATGCTCGGAACTGCGTAAAAATTTAACCGAAGTTTATGCTGTTTAAAGTCAAATTATTAGAGTCTTGCAGTAGATTGAGTATTTCTGACTGTTTATACATACGGTCGGTTTTTGGAGAATCAAATGAAAAAGTATCAATGCATCGTTTGTGGATGGATTTATGACGAAGCAGAAGGTTGGCCTCAAGACGGTATCGTCGCAGGTACAAAATGGGAAGATATTCCAGACGATTGGACTTGCCCTGACTGTGGCGTGTCAAAAGCCGATTTTGAAATGGTTGAGATCTGATACATCTTTAAAAAGACCATAAGCTTATGGTCTTTTTTTACGTCTTTAATAAAATAAAATCTCTTTGGAGTCGAGTATGCACCCAATTGTCATTATTGGTTCAGGTATGGCTGGTTATGCTACTGCACGTGAATTTCGCAAGCTAAATACAGAACAAGAA
Source organism: Acinetobacter sp. SwsAc6 (assembly GCF_013391565.1). NCBI lineage: Bacteria > Pseudomonadati > Pseudomonadota > Gammaproteobacteria > Moraxellales > Moraxellaceae > Acinetobacter > Acinetobacter sp. SwsAc6. The sequence goes on along the minus strand of NZ_JACAXE010000012.1, from coordinate 8,128 downwards.
CTGGTTATGATTTGTGCTGACGATGCAGCCAATTATGCAAAACCGACCCTATCCAATGCATTTGCACTCAAAAAAGCACCCGAACAAATTGCACTTGGCGATGCTGAAAAAATGGCAACACAGCTCAATATGCGCATTGTGAATCATACTTGGGTTAAAAACATTGATACGGCAGTTCAGGAAATTCAACTTGAAAATACTCAAGGTGAAGCTTCAACTCAAGCCTATTCTCAGCTCGTGCTTGCCGTGGGGGCACATGCCATTCGCTTAGCCATTGCTGGTGATGGTAGCGATGACATTCATACCGTAAACAGCTTAAGCGAGTACAAATCATTCCGTGCCTGCTTAGATCAACGTCAAGACAAACGTGTAGTGATTCTAGGCGCAGGTTTAATTGGCTGTGAATTTGCCAACGATTTACAAAATACAGGCCATGACGTTACGGTTGTAGACTTAGCACCACTGCCTTTAGGTCGTTTGTTGCCGACACACGTTGCGGAATCTTTTAAAGACAAGCTGTCATCTACAGGGATTCAATTTGTCTTAGGCACTACAGTTGAAAAAGTTGCCAAAAATGCCGATGGATCATATAGCGTCGCTTTGGCAAATGGTCAAAGCTTTACAGCGGATGCGGTCTTGTCTGCAATTGGCTTACAACCGAATCTTGCATTGACTGCAGAAGCGAACATTCAGACCAGCCGTGGCATTGTGACCAATGGCCACTTAGAAACCAATCAAGCCAACATTTATGCTTTAGGCGACTGCGCAGAAGTTAATGGCTTGCTGTTGCCTTATGTCATGCCAATCATGCAACAAGCTCGTGCATTAGCAAAAACCTTAAATGGTGAAACAACAGCTGTGCACTATCCTGCTATGCCAGTTGCTGTAAAAACGCCAGCTGCGCCATTAACTGTTTTACCTGCACCTTTAAATGTAGAAGTTCAGTGGGAAACCGAAGAATTTGAAGATGGCATGCTATCTAAAGCACTGGATAATGAAGGCACACTGCGTGGTTTTGTATTGCTGGGCGCAACGGCTGCCAAGCAACGACTTAGTCTGACCAAGTTAGTTCCTGACTTGATTCCTGCTTCAGTTTAAGGTTTAAATACATGAACGCTTCACGCATTGAAGCGTTCAGTTTTTCAGGAAAATAAAAATGAATAGTGCCCTGCAATACCAACCTTCGCCTTACACACCATTTATGCATGAAACAAAAGTGGATTTAGGTAATGGCATTGAATTACATGTCGAAGTTGGAGGCAATCCTGAACACCCCACTCTATTATTGATTATGGGTTTGGGCGCACAAATGTTGTATTGGCCCGATTTTTTCTGCAAATCTTTGATTGATCAAGGTTATCGCATTATCCGTTACGATAATCGCGATATCGGCTTATCCTCAAAAATTCGAAACAAAGGCCCACGCTTAAATACACTCAAACTGATGGGGCGATTCGCACTGGGTTTAGACAATCAAGGCTCACCCTATAATTTATATGATATGGCCAATGATGCAGCTCTACTCATTGAACGTTTAGGCTTAGACAAAGTTCATGTGATTGGTGCATCTATGGGGGGCATGATTGCACAAATATTAGCAGCACAGCACCCTGATAAAGTACAAAAACTGGGCTTGATGTTTACCAGTAACAACCAGCCTTTATTACCCCCACCCTTTCCAAAGCAACTTTTTAGCTTAATTGGTAAGCCTGAATCTTCAGATGAAGAAGGCATTGTGAATCATAGTCTGAAAGTTTTTAAAATTATTGGCTCCCCTGGATATGTCAATCATTTAGAAGCAATTCAGACCGCTCGTAAGTTATATCAACGAAGTTATTATCCAGCGGGTGTACTTCAACAGTTTTTAGCAATATTATGTACAGGCTCCTTGCTTAAACTAGATCAACAAATCGATCACAAGACGCTGGTGGTTCATGGCTCTAAAGATCGCTTGTTACCCCCTAGCCATGGTAAGGCAGTTGCTAAAGCAATTTCTGGCGCAAAATTTGAATTAATTGATGGAATGGGGCATGATATCCCACCGCATTTTATTCCATATCTTAGCGGGTTATTTGCTGATCACTTTAAATCATAAACATTAGGACACTATGGCTGCATTACCATCTCTAAGACAGCTGTCATATCTTGTAACGCTGTCAGAAACGCTGCATTTTACAGAAGCTGCGCGCCGTTCGTTCGTCACTCAGTCTACCCTTTCTGGGGGTATCATGGAACTAGAGCGCCTTCTTGGTGGTGTTCTGGTAGAACGTGACCGCCAAAATGTACGTTTAACACCACTTGGTGAACAAGTTGTTGGTCGAGCTCGTGTTTTATTGGCCGATGCACAAGACTTAATGCGATTAAGCCGTGAAATGAGCGAACCGCTCACTGGTGATCTGCACCTTGGGGTTATTCCAACCATTGCACCTTTCATTCTTGCTCAATTGCTAGATGAAGTGCATAAACAATTGCCTAAAATTCAATTGCATTTGCATGAAGCGCAAAGTGAAAAAATTGTTGAACGTTTAGAGCATGGCAACCTCGATATGGTTGTTCTTGCCCTGCCTTTCGATACACGTAGCTTAAAAGTTGCAGAAATTGCGAAAGAAAATCTATATTTGGTTTACCACAAAGCCGACCAAAATGCTGCGCATGCAAGCTCTTTAGATAATTTAGACCTTTCTCGCTTAATGCTTTTAGAAGAAGGCCATTGCTTACGTGATCATGCACTCAGCGCATGCCCAATTGGTGAACGTAAAAATGACCATCGCTTAAAAGCAAGTTCATTACCAACTTTGGTTGAAATGGTCTCTGCTAATCTTGGTTTCACCTTGTTGCCAGAAATTGCACTGCATACCAATATGATTAAAGCGAACCCAGATTTGGTTGTAAAACCAATTGAAGCTGGTCCTAGCCGTACGTTGGCATTGGTTACACGTAAAAGTACACCGCTACAAAGTGAATTTGACGTTTTACTTCAAATTTTGCAAAAAATTACGCAGAACTTACACTAAGTTGAAACTTAGCTAAGTATTCGCGCATCGCCTGAGTTTTATTATCCGTCCTATATGGGAAAGTGTAATAAGCTCAGGTTTTTTATTGCCCTGTCCCCACCCATGCAAAGCAGACGATCACCACCTTAGGCGCTACTGAGCTCCTTTGCTAACTATTGCAAGAATAAGCTAGATACAGTTTTTTTTAGTTTTGTCTTGGTATTCAGTCGCGACTCGCTCAATAGCATCGCAGGGAATTAACATCGTGAGAAGTATGAAACCAAATTAGTTATATACGGACATATACTTCAATTCAGTTATGTTAAAGCAAATATTTCATTGATAATCGCAAGATAAAGACTTCATTTTCTTCTGCAAAACACTTAGCTGAGAATGGTTAAAACTCCCCCTAAAGCAACGCTATTTTATTTTTTAATATTAAAAAAAAGAAAAGGGCAATCCAAAATGGTTGCCCTAAATAAGGTAATACATAAATGAAATATCATCTACTTCCTTTAGAAATCTTCTCACTAGCCAGATCAGTTTGAAGATGTGTTTATATTAAGATTAGCGTTTGTAATTGCCTATCCCTATTTTTGGGTATTTTTGCAAAGAAATATTATTTTTTATAACAAATAATCGTCTAATATCATAAAGTTGATTAATTTACGTGACATTAATCATACTTTCTGAGTTTTTAAAAATTTGCCAAATGATAAATTTTAGTGAACCATTAAGTCCACCCGATCAGCCCCACGCTGCTCAAAAAAACTTAGAAAAAACTCATTTATATACCGCTCACACATTTAATGTATATATTCTTTTTATTTTAACCCAATGTAGTAAATTTTATTATTTTACAATGAAAAATAACATAAAAATAACCGCAATAGATATTTGCAACATAAACAAAAACATTTACACCCAAAATCAACATAGCGTTAAAAAATAAAAATATCAATTAATCTACAAATACTTAATTATAACTCCCCCTTAAAATCACCATTTCTAGGTATATGCGACTGCATTTTTTTAAGGCACAGTAACTCAATATAAAAACATTGAAATACTGATTTTAATTTACGGTTATTTTTATTTAAAGATTTAGAGCTATATAATGATTTCAATTCTAAGTTTACCGGTACCCGTGTTGATTATTCATCAACATCCAAATATGCCGCACACACACATACATACAATACTTGTGAACTTGGGCTATCCCGAAGATCTTATTTTGCATAGCACAGATTTAAGCATTGCAACGCAACTGATTGAACAGCATCTTCCAAATTTAATTTTATGCTCTGTTGAAAATTTTGAAGATTTAGTCTTTTTACAAACTACACGCAAAATCCATCCCGAAGCTCATTTGATCAGCTTACATTCATCCATTCAGGGTGAAGAAATCTTACAGGCACTCAAATTTGGGGCAAATGCTTATTTACTCAATACCAGTGAATCTGAACAACTTGCTGAGCATATTCGTATTATTTTACGTGGGGGTGCTATTTTACATCCTGAGTTGGCAAGTTATCTGCTTAATACACACTTAACCCCACCTACTCAAATCGCGCAGACACATGCAACTGCGCTTGCTACTTCAGCTATCGCGTATTCGCCAATTGAAATTCAAATTTTGCAGCAGTTTGCACACACACAAACGCTGGAACAAACCGCATCACTACTTCAACTTTCTCCTGCTCAAGTCAGTAGTCTGATTAAACAAATCCTGCGGAAGGTTAGTTTGTATTATCACTAAAAGGCAATAGCCATACCGTAGACATCGTCTGTCCTGTTGCCTTTTTATATAAGACGAAAAACGATGGCATAAAAAAGCCTGATGCAAAGCATCAGGCTAATCTATTCAAACCACTCAACAATGATTTAATCACGTTTATTTAATCGCATTTAAAAGCTCGCGCTGTGCATTATGCAACGTTTCCGTTTCATTGGCTTGTACACGTACCCACTCACCATTACCTTGCAATAACCATGCTTGTTGATTGTCCTTTAAATAGTTCACCAAACCTTGCTGATAGATACGTTTTTTTAAGGCTGCATCTTCAATTGGGAAACAAGCTTCTACACGATTAAATAAGTTACGGTCCATCCAATCTGCGCTCGATGCATAAATGCGTGCATCGCCATTATTGCTAAAATAATACACACGCGTATGTTCTAAGAAACGCCCCACAATTGAACGTACACGAATGTTTTCAGACAAGCCTGGTAAGCCTGGGCGTAAGCAACAGATCGAACGAATAATTAAATCAATTTGCACTCCAGCTTGAGATGCCTCATATAATTTATTAATTAACTGTACTTCGGTCAGCGCATTCACTTTCACAATAATTTGTGCAGCTTTACCAGCTTTTGCATTGGCAATTTCATCATCAATAAAATTGACCAATTGTGCGTGCAATGTAAATGGTGCATGTAAAAGCTTTTTCAGCTTCGCCATCTTGCCCATGCCCGTCAATTCTTGGAAGATACGATGCACATCTTCACACAATTCTTTGTCGGTGGTGAGTAAGCCATAGTCGGTATAAATACGCGCATTCCCCGCATGGTAGTTGCCCGTACCCAAATGGACATAGCGCACTAATTTATTATTTTCACGGCGTACCACTAAAATCATTTTGGCATGGGTTTTATAGCCCACTATGCCATATACGACTACCGCGCCTGCTTCTTGCAAAACATTTGCCACAGCAATATTTGACTCTTCATCAAAGCGTGCTCGTAACTCAATCACTGCGGTGACTTCTTTACCATTACGTGCTGCTTCTGCCAGTACTTGTACAATTTCAGAATCTGCACCGCTACGGTATAAAGTTTGTTTGATTGCAAGCACTTGTGGATCGCGTGCTGCCTCACGTAGTAGGTTAATTACAGGTGCAAAAGATTCAAACGGATGATGAAGCAAAATATCTTGCTTTTGCATCGCACTGAAAATATTTTCAGACTTTTTCAGCACCTTTGGAATTACTGGTGTATGTGACTCATAACGCAAATGTGGGCGCTTAAAATTTGAAAGTAAGCGTGCGAGGTTGACTGGACCATCGACCTTGTAAAGTTGTTCATCTTCTAAATCGAATTCTTCTAGTAAATATTGGTAAATGTGTTCTGGGCAGTTTTCAGTTACTTCCAAACGCACAGCACGACCAAAGCGACGCGAAGAAAGTTCACCTTTTAAAGCTTTCGCCAAATCTTCTACATCTTCATTTAATGCTAAGTCGGCATTACGTGTTACACGGAATTGATAACAACCTGTTGCCGTCATGCCTGGGAATAAATCCGAAACATGCTCATGAATAATTGCTGAAAGCATCACATGATGTTCTTTCCCACCAGTAAGCTCATCAGGTAAACGGACTACGCGTGGCAATGAACGTGGCGCAGGTACAACTGCCAAATCAATTTGACGACCAAAAGCATCTTTGCCTTCCAAGGTCACAATAAAGTTTAAGCTTTTGTTGACTAAGCGTGGAAATGGATGCGCTGGGTCAAGGCTAATGGGTGTAAGTACAGGTGCAACTTGCTCTTGGAAATATTTTTTTACCCACGCAGATTGTGCAGGTGTTAATTCTCCACGACGCAAGAAGCAAATGTCTTCTTCACGTAGTTTAGGCAAAATTTCTTCGTTTAAAATACGATATTGACGCTCAATGGCTGCATGCGCTGTTTTTGAAATTTGATCTAGAACTTGCTTTGGTGTGAGACCATCAGGTGTATGGCTCTCTAAACCTAAAGCAATTTGCTCCATCATACCCGCGACACGAATTTCAAAAAATTCATCGAGATTACGTGAGAAGATCAATAGAAAGTTCATGCGCTCCAATAAAGGATGCAATGGATCAACAGCTTGCTCCAATACACGCAAATGAAAATCTAAAATGGATAGCTCACGGTTAATGTAGCGATCGTTATAAGTATATTCAGGTTTTACAAGTGCTGTATCCGCTGCCGTATTCATATCTGCCCTACTAAAATGCTTAATTCACTGGCTATATTTAGTATGCTTCAAATTTGTGACAATTTCATAAAAAAAGCCGATTTTACTCGGCTTTTTTTATATTTTTAAACCCTTAGATTCTCAAATGAAGTGCAACAGAGATTAATGTATTGGAAGAAAGCAAGATGAGTTAGCATTATGCTTCCGACCGACCAAAGTCAAAGTTGCATCATGAACTATACTCATCTTACTCAAGAAGAAAGATATCAGATTTATACCTTGTTACGTGAAGGTTTTTCCAAACGTTATATCGCTTTGCGTTTAAATCGCTCTCCCTCAACTATTTCTAGGGAAATTCTGCGTAATAAAGCGAGAAATGGCTATTTCGCTCAACATGCCCATAAATTGGCTCGACGACGGCATTGTTCAAACCCTAAAACAATTCCTAATGAGCTTTGGATGCGTGTCATCTCTTATCTTGATATTCAATGGAGTCCCGAGCAAATCGCTTCTCATGTTTCAGTTAGTCTGCATTCCATCTACCGCTTCATACAACAGGATAAAAGCAAGGGTGGGACACTCTTTCACAACCTGCGTTTCAGAAATCAAAGAAAGAGAAAATATGGCTCTCCTGAAACCCGTGGTCAGCTGATCAATCGTAAAAGCATTCATTATCGACCTATAGAGATAGAGCTTCGGACTCGCTTTGGTGATCTGGAAATAGATACGATTGTAGGCAAGAACCATCAGCAATCATTGGTCTCGATTGTAGACAGGAAGACGGGTTATCTTTGGCTGAAAAAGTGTAGTTCACGCAAGGCAGAGGAAGTTTGCCAAGCCACAATCAGCTTATTGAATCCAGTTAAAGATCAGCTAAAAACAATGACAGCAGATAATGGCAAGGAGTTCAGCTTGCATGAGCATACTGCTAGAGAATTAGGGATAGAGTGGTATTTCGCTGATCCTTACAGTGCTTGGCAACGTGGTACAAATGAAAATACCAATGGTTTAATCAGGCAATATATTAGAAAAGGCAGTGATTTAAATGACTATACGGATGAATATATTTCAGAAATCACTCAACGCTTGAATCATCGGCCAAGAAAAAGACTCGGCTTTAAAAGTCCGAGTCAGGTATTATGGCAACAACATGGTGTTGCACTTCAAATGCTAATCTAAG
>NZ_JACAXE010000011.1:0-101939 GCF_013391565.1 Acinetobacter sp. SwsAc6 | reverse complement strand
AAAACCTTCAAAATCCTTGCTGAGCGATATCGTAACCGTGGCAAAAGATTGGGCTTAAGATTCAATTTAATTGCGGGAATCTATAATATGGAACTGAGTGAAAAATGACTTATGAAAGAAGTCTATTGGTTGAATAATAATTATATAAATAGAGTTAAGAATTTTTAAAATTTGATGTTATTAAATCTAATATTAGAGTGTTGTGTTAAGTTTATTTATTTGAATAGATTTGAAAAAAAATAAATAATGTAATCTACAGTATAGAAAATATACTGATTTTTATGGAATAATGTATAAATATGTGAACTAATATTATGTTTTGTTTTTTTATGTGCATTGGGTGGCGGGCGATATTTTGAATAATATAAAAAAGAACAGACTTCTTGCATCAATGACTCTATTGTTTTCGAGTAGTTTATATGCCTTTCCTTTACCTGGTAGTTATATTTCTAATATTGCATCTGGTGATTATGTTGATGAAACGGGCAGTACCTTAGTCGTCAATTCAAACCCTGTTTCGCTCGAAGTTCAAAAAATATTGGCACTGACATTGGTGCAAAATCAGCAACAACAAAGCACGATTGGTGGATTGGTAAATTTTCCACATGTTTTGACCAACACAGGTAATACTTCTGATCGCTATGCCTTAAGTTTGACTCATTCTGTGAGTGATGAGTTTGATTTAGCTTCTATTAAGGTTTATGCCGACCGTGATCAAAATGGTGTTCCAGATGATAATGTGGATTTACTGTTACCAAATTCATCGATTGATTTGAAGGCAGGGGAGTCACTTTCGATTGTCGCTGTTGGAACTGTACCGAGCTCTGTGCTTGCCAATCAAAAAAGTATTTTTGAGTTAAAAGCAACAAGCCAAACAACGAATACGATTGATGCACGTGTCAATGACACGGTTGTAGTAGTTGATGATGCTGTAATTTCAGTGGTAAAGGCTCAAGATAAAAGTCAAGGTAATGAACAAGAGCTTATCACCTATACCTTAACCTATCGAAATAACGGTACAGATACTGCTAAATTAACGCTTACAGATTTACTGGATGATTCCTTACAGTACGTTAAAGAAAGTGCTCATTGGAATCAGAATTCTATTGCGCTGACAGACAGTAATGATACTGAAAACACAATTAATAGCGGTATAAGCTATCAATTACTTTCTGATCAGAAAACTCTACAAGCTGAGATTCAGTCAGTTCCACCATTGACCTCAGGCACATTGAGTTTTCAAGTTCGTGTAAAAAATACAGATAAAAATAAGATTCCGAATACTGCAAAATATACTTATGTAGGTGAGAAATCTAAAGTACCTTATAACCAAGATTCGAATACGGTCCACTATACGCTGTTGCCATCTTTGGGGGTTGTACTCAACAATAACCCTAACAGCAATAGTGATGCTGGTAATCCAAATAAGGATCCAGACAACTTGTCGACCATTAATGAGTTAAAACCTGGTAAACAAGTTTTTTTCCAAAACTATGTTTGGAATAAGGGAAATATTACCGATGTTTATAATCTGAGTTATAGCACGGCAAATTTACCTGAATGTGCCCAAGTCCGCCTGTATCATAAAGATGGTAAAACCCTGCTGACCGATACCAATGGTGATGGTATCGTTGATACAGGTTCTTTGGCTAGTTCTGCTGTTAAAGAGATTCGTGTTGCTGTATTGGCATCTACGAGCTGCAATACTGAAAAGAGTAATATCGTCATAGATGTGGTCGCTACGTCTGTACTTTCAAGTGATATCTCTAACCCTACGCGCAATGTCATTACTAAATTGGTGGCCTCATCTTCAGAAAGTGATCTGTATAACTCAGATAACTCAGGTAAAGATGTTGGCAAAATTGACAACAATGGTAATGCATGGCTGAAAAAGTCAGTTTTGGATGGCAAAGTTGTATTTCCATTAATTGCCGAAAACAAGTCAACTCAAAGCAATAACTACAATTTATTTGCCTCTTTCTCAGCTATGGATATGCAAAATATTTCAGTTGTTACAGCCTCTGGTTTTACTGTGAAGTTTTATGAGGGGGATGCCACGTGTTCAAATTTGGGCAAACAAATTACCAATACTGGAACGATGGCAGCAGCGGCCACAAAGGCCTATTGTGCGGTCATTCAGGTTGATGCTTCTCAACAGAATTTTGTGAAACCCATCTGGTTTGCTATTCAATCGCCTGTAAATCAACAAGCCGACGTCATTAAAAATGAAATTTCGAGTAGTACTGCACGTCAGCTGATTTTAAGTAACGATCAGCAAGGTCAGGTGAGTGTTGGTGGTACGATTGTTTATGTTCATACTTTAAAAAATACAGGGACAATCACAGAGGGCGCTGACCAAGGCTCAGTTGTAAAACTAAAAGTGAATCCGCAGAAACTGGATGACAACTTTATTTACAGTCTTTATTACGATGTGAATAAAGATGGAAAAATTGATCCCTCTGATAAATTTATTGATGCAAATACAGATTTAAATTCACTTAGTGCTGGATTAGGTATTGCACCTGATCGAGATATTCAAATATTACTCAAGGTTCAAGCACCAGTCACAGCAACTCATGGGGTTGTGAGTGTTGCAGATCTTATTGTTGAGGCAGGAACTTTTGCCAACATTAAATTGGAAAATCTTAAAAATACGGATGTGACCACTGTATCAACATCTGCGATGCAACTGCTGAAATATCAAGTTAAAGCACCGACTTGCACGATGACATTTGATCCAGCCAATGTCACATCACTGAGCTTTAGTGCACAGCCTTTGATTATCAAACCGAATGAATGTGTCATTTATAAGTTAGAAGTTGAAAATAGGGGCTCATCTATTGTCACGAATGTGCAGTTTCAGGACGCCGTTCCTGCTTATACCACATTAGTGGGTACACCATTTTTAGTACCTGCAGGTGTTAATGCTTCAACTGCAGCTAGTATTAAAGGGACCATTGCAAGTTTGTCATCTGGTCAAATGGCGAATATGTATTTCATGATTCGTGTGAACCCATAAGAGTAAAGGCTTTCAGAAATGTTTAAAGAAAAAATAATGGTTCGAAGCCTACGTTGGGCAATCTCTGGATTGTTGGGTTTAACTGTATCTACTGGAGTAATGGCGAAAACTTCAATGGTCATTAGTAATATGGCCACAGGTGAATATAAGGAAGAAGGTTCCACGCTTGTTCAAACTTCGCGTTCAAACTTGGTGCAAACCACGATTATTCCAGTTTACAGTTTTACATTGGTGAATAATAATAATGTTTACGGCGTAGCCAATCAGCCAATTTATTTTAACCATGTGCTGACCAATACGAGTAATGCGAAGGACAGTTATAACTTAAGTATAGATAATATTTCAGGGCCTATATCCCAACCTGGTTATGCGGTTTACCTGGATAAAAATCGTGATGGCATACCAGATAATGATCAGCCCATCACCAATTATGCGCTCAATGCTGGAGAATCCATTGCATTGATTGTAAAAGCATTACTGGGTACAGCTGTAGCAAATGCGACAGGATCTTTAAGGCTTACAGCAACATCAAATCAATTGGGTACAGCTGGGGCGATTAGCAATACCGATACAGTCACTATTTCAGATAAAGCTGTAATGACGATTCGTAAAGCATTTAATAAAAGCACCGTCGTTGCAAATGATGAAGCAATCGTTCGTCTCACTTATTTTAATAATGGTACTGAAAGTGGTGAAGTAGACATCACGGATGTGTTAAATACAGCTGAATTGACTTATGTGAAAGGATCAGAAGTTTGGAATGGCCTTGCACTTAATCCATCGAACGTGGTTGGTGATGATCCAGCGGGTATTAATTATTATCTAGATACGGATAATAAAACCATTCGTGCAACAATCACCAAAGTTCCTGCGAATGCTCAGGGGTATATAGAGTTTAAAGTAAAGGTTGTAAAGCCTACACCAGGGCAAATTCCTAACGTTGCTCACCTTAACTATGATCATGATAAAGATACAGATACAGCTAAATTAACGACACAATCCAATACTGCTTATTTGGAAATTTTACCCGTGCATGGTGTGATTATTAATGCTGATGCTGGTTCGGCTTCAAATGTTAATGATATTGACGATAAAGGATCTGTCGCTACAGGTTCAACTGTTCTGTTTAAAAACTGGGTATGGAACACGGGAAATACGGCAGATCGTTTTAATTTGACATTTGATACGCATAATTTCCCTGCAGGAACTGTGTTTGAATTTTATCGTGCCGATGGCGTAACCCCAATTTTTGATAGCAATGGCGATGGGGTTGTTGATACGGGCTATCTGGCCGCAGGCGCGAGTTTGCCGATTGTTGTTAAAGCGATTTTCCCCAAAGATTACATAGACAACAGTAATACCTTATTTGCGGTAAAACCGAAAGCGCAGTCGATTGGTGATGCGACTAAAACAGATACGGTGACCGATCAGGTGCAATTAAGCCAGAACACGGCTGTGCGGACGGTGGATTTAATCAACATCAATGAACCTAAATCCAACAATAATGGTTTGGGCAACGGAGCAGTTTCAAACAATGGCAAAGCATGGGAAACGAAGAGTGGCGATAATGGAAAAACAGTCATTTTCCCATTGCGGGTCAGTCATGTAGGCCTTGCAACTTCATATCAGTTCAGTGCAGATGATGATGGTGTATTTAGCACATTAAAGCTTCCAGCAGGCGTAACAACTGTACGCTACTTTGAAACTACGGATAACTGTAGCACTTTAGCTAAGGAAATATCGTCTACACGCATTTTACAAAATGGTGAGTCGCAAACATATTGTGCTGTCGTGAGCCTTGATGTCTCAGCACAAACAGCAACAACACAGATTTATTTTAGAGTAGCTTCTTCAGAATTGCCGTCGCCTAATGCGCAAAATGGCTACGATACTATTCACAACGCAATTGAAATTGGCTCAAAAAATAGCTCAGGTACGATTAGTTTAGATCCTGACTTGCGCGGGCAAATTGCACCTGGTGGCACAATCACGTATAGCCATATTTTAAAGCAATGGGGCAGTCAAATATTAAAGTCAACAAATACCTTAACGGTTGAAAATGACCAACAAGGGTTTATTACAACGCTATATTTTGATGCCAATGATAATGGTGTGCTGGATGCTAGTGATGTATTGATGACGAACTTATCTGATGTTCCGACTTCTACGTTAACAGAGAAAAAGCCGATCCGTATTTTTGCCAAAGTCGAAAACTCGTCTTATGGCACAGTTGGGGTAACCAATACCTCTGTTATTCGCTTAAAAGATGGTGTCACTGAGCTAGATAGCGCAACGGATATCACCACGATTACCACTTCACCTATGCGCCTAACCAAATTGCAGGCCAAAGATAATAATTGTGATGGCATAGAAGAAGGTGCATTCACCACCAATGTTTTGCCTATTACTAAAAATACTGATGGTTCGGGGCAATGTGTGATTTATCAGCTGACCGTTAAAAACATGGGTGCGTCTGATATTGGTAAATTCACTTTTTATGATACGACACCAGAAGCAATGGTGATGAGTAAACTGCCAGTTTGTTCAGATTGTGATACAGGTTCAATTATGGCACCTGCAATTGGTCGAAGTGGTGCAATTCAGGGCGCAGTCCCAGCAGTAAAAAGTGGTGCAAGCCATAGTTTGGAGTTTGGGGTGAAGTATGTGGGGAACTGAGTTGAATTATAAGCAAATGAAAAAACAGTTTGGTCATATATTTGCAACTGCATTGGCACTTACAACTGTAAATGCGTATGCGATTCCGACTTTGGAGGTGATGTCTGCTAGTGGAACTAACCGTACTGGAAGTACTACCACTAGCAAAGACACTAAATTCGTATTTAACCCAAAAAACCCAACGGATAATGCAACCCAAAACTATTACCCTGAAGTGAAAGTAAATTATTCGATTTTAAATAATGTTTATGCGAATGGTATTGTGTTTGGTGGGGATAATATTGGAGATTTTGTTCCACTAAAAAGTCAAGGTTTTCCTAGCTCTGGCTATAACAATTATAGTAATAGCTTATCTTCAAGCCGTGCCAGTGGTGATATAGGAAAAGGGATTAGTTTAGATGATAACTATGGTGTTAGATTTTTAACTGCTTTTTCAAAGCTAGATGGGAAAAAATGGTATACAGCAGGTGAAAATAGTGGGATGGGCTATCAAATGGGGGATATTGTTCTCACTTGGGATAGACCTATTACGAACCCAGTGATCAATATTTCAGGGGTCGGGGGCCAATATGATTATGGTATTGCAGCGCAATTCAAACTTTTAACTACGACTGGTGTAAGTAGTTTAGGTTTATTGTCTGGGACAAATGTATCTGTCAATGGGTGGGATATTAAACATACAGGAGCTTATACAAATGAAATAGAGAGGGATTGGTGGGGTAGTATTATTAAAAATAATCTAACGATAGGGCCAACCATTGACGATAAAGGGGCAACAGGAAGTATACAGGTCTATACATCAGCGCCTATTACAACATTAACATTCCGAGTCTATTTTAGAACGGATGCAAGTAGTTCTATTAGAACAGATATTCCCTATAATACTGGCGGTGATGCATTTATCTTTAGTGCTTCTAGTATTGATTCTATGGTGGGTGACTTGCTGATAGAGAAAACAAATAATGTAACTCAAGTTGCAAAAGGCTCGAATACTACCTATACCGTCCGTGTGACCAATAAAGGGCCAGATACTTTTACAGGTACTTTTTTAAATGACCGTCTTGCACAAGGATTGGAACTGGTAAAAGTAGAATGCAGTACCGCTACAAATAACAAATGTACAGATTCTTCAAAAATTGACGTAGCAAAACTTTTTGTTTCCGATGCCGATTTGACATCATCGGCAATCACTGGACAAGATACAGGTGCTTTGGCAAAAGATGCTTTCTATGAAGTGCTAGTTACCGCCAAAGTAACGGGTGATGTGGGTACAACTACACTAAATAAGGCTAGTGTTAAGTTGCCAACGATGGGTTCTTCTACTGGGGTAGCCTGTAGTAACCAAACGGGCGTAGGTGGCAGTACGGGATTGACCCGCTCATTTAATAAAACTTTGGGTATTTGTAGTGTCACAGATACAGATACGATTATAAAACCAATTGTAGACCTTGCTGTGTCTAAGACGGCAGATAAGGCTAGTTATAATGTTGGTGAAACTGCTGTATACACTATTAAGGCATGGAACACTGGTATGCACGCCATGCCTGATGCCGTACTCACAGATGTTATTCCTTCAAATCTAGCACCTTTAAATGTGAGCTGTAAAGCAGTCGGCTTAGGTGTTGATGGTACAGCTCTAAGTTGCCCTACAGCAGATAAAATTATTTTGGTTAACAATCAGCTTACTGTTAAAGACATGGTTTTACCAAAAACCACAATAACAGGAACCAATCCAGTTCTTCCTGCTAGTTATCTTGAATTTACAGTAACGGCTCTAGCAAATACAGCAGGTACAAGTATTGCCAACACAGCAAAGATTGCCGTACCGCTAGTAGGTGGTGTTGCTACTGCAACAGAAACGATTACTGCAAATAATAGTTCAACAGCAACTATTGCAATTAAGGCGCCTTATCTCTTCAGTGGTCGTGTGTTTAACGATAATAGTGGCACGACAAAGGTTGCAGCCAATGCTTATAATGGCATCGTCAATGCAGGTGAATTGGGTATTTCAGGCAGTACGGTGACTTTAAAAAATTGTTCTGGCACTCCTGAGTACGCATCAGTTCAAACCAATGGCAATGGCGATTTTGAAATTCGTACATTTCAAGAAGTATTTGATGTTAATAATCGTGTTTGCCTTGTACAAAAGAATGTAGCTGACTATCAGTCTGTAAGTACTAACAAGTCTGCATCCGTGACTGCAACGACTGACTCTAGCTTTGATTTATTTACCATCACTAAAAATGCAAATACTTACGATGGCTTCTTATTTGGTGACGCACAGCTTCAGCTGATTTTGACTCAAAATGGTCAGAAAAATATTGCTGCTGGAGATGTTGTTGAATATCCCCATGAAATTATTTCAAAGAGCGTACATAAGCTTGGTACGTTAAATTTATCTAACCAGCAGCAACCAGCAATAGATCCAGTTTGGCAAAGTCTTATTTATTATGATGCCAACTGTAATGGTGCTGTGGATGCTGGCGAAAAATCTTATGAGCTAGCCCTACAAAGCGCGCCACTGTCGGCACCGATTTTACCTGAGCAAAAAATCTGTTTAGTTCAGCGTGTAATGTCACCTTCAAATGCGAAAGCAGGTGACAGCTTAAGTGCGCAATTCTCAGTGAAGCATACACCCACGATGAGCGCGGGTGTTACAAGCTTATCAAATTCTGTTCGAGATATCACCACTGTTGGTTCTGCAGGTTTAGATCTCGTAAAAAGTGTCCGAGAAGTAAAGTCTTGTCCTTCTACAAGTACAGATACAGCCACTTTTGTCAAAAGCAACATTTTGACCAAAGTCCAAGATAAAGTGAGCTATTTGGAATACCAAATTAGCTATACCAATAACTCAGCCAAAAATTTAGTAGATGTTGTACTTAAAGATGCAGTGCCATTGGGTACATCACTAAAGAGTATGTGTACTGGGGGGGATTGCACTACTGTAGATAGTGCTACTCCGCTGAGTTGGAATATTGCAGGGGTATTAGCACCTCGTGCAACGGGTACAGTCCGTTTTTGTGCACAAGTAGAGTAGTTTTTTAAATAATATTGTACTCAGCACAATTGGGTTGAGTGCAATTTACCTTAGAAAACACATTATGTACTTTGTAAAAAAATGAACAATAAGTAATTAATTTGTTTAAAAAATGTTTAATTTCATAGTTGAGTTGATATAAAATTGTGATAAACATAACCAAAATGTAATTTTAATTGAAATTGAAATGGATCGAAATATGTTGAAGGCAAATATCGTGCTAAAAGGGCTAACACTTAGTCTATTAATGGGCTTGACTACAACTCAGGTCGCTATGGCTGAAAGTAAAGTCAAAGAGCCTGTATCTATTCAGCTCAAAGCATTTAAAAAAACAGTCGATAACAAAGGCAATTCCCAGTTTATTGCGTCAGATGTGACCAAACCAAAAGATATTATTGAATATCGTGCAACGTATACGAATAACACGGCCGGAACCATTAAAGGTTTGAAAGCAACGTTACCGATTCCTGCGGACACGCAATATACAGGTACAAGTACACCAGCAGGCGCCTTTGCAAGTACAGATGGCATTAACTTCGCAGTTGCGCCACTGAAAAAAACAGTAAATGGCAAAACCGTGAACGTTCCGCTAAAGGACTACCGCGCTTTGCAGTGGCAGGTGGCAGAACTGCCATCTAAAAAATCTGTGACGGTAACAGCACAGACCAAAGTGAATTCTGTAAACGAATAATTTTTTATTACTTTTTAAGCAACATAAACATAACCATTTGGGGTCGGGGCAAGTATGTCAAATCCAATACAAACACTTAAGCGTAACAGCTTATCTTTGTCTATCGCGACAGCGTTGGGCGGTCTAGCTTTAGTTTCTACAGGTGCTCAAGCAGCTACACCTGCAGCGGGCACAAACATTAGTAACATTGCAACAGCAACATATAGCGATGGTTCAACTACACGCACAGTAACGTCAAACGAAGTAAAAACGACAGTTACTCAAGTAGGTAGCTTCCGTTTAGTACAGAGTGTGACGACTTCTGCCAACCAAAACTCAGAAGTACAGTTCCAACATACTTTATATAACGATGGTAACGGTACAGATACGTTTACGATTGATTTGATAAACTTGAAAACTGGTGATGACTGGGATTTTAGTAATATTAAAGTCTTCCTAGACACAGATGGTGATGGTAAAGCGGATTCAAATACACCATTGACATTGGGTGCATCAGGTACTGTTGTGACTGTAGCTGCTGGTGGCAAAGTCAACTTGATCGTGGTTGCAACAACTGCTGGTGGCGTATCAAATGCGACTGCTGGTAAGTTAGAACTCAGTGCAACAAGTAAAATTATTTCTGCAGATACCACAGCGACTACAGCAGATAAGACTAAATCAAATACTGATACAGCAACCATTACAGCTGGCGCAGTCTTTGCTGTAGAGAAAAAAGCTTCAGTCAATGAAGTGAATGTTAAAACTGCTGCTCAAAAAATTGAATACACTTTATCTTACCGTAACAAAGGTAATGATAAAGGTGATTTGGTTATTGAAGATACCTTAAATACCAATCTTGAATTTGACTCAGCAAAACATGTTGTCAAGCTGAATGGTTCGCTACTATCTTCTACGGTATCTACTACAGCAAGCTACTATAAATATGATTCAGGCACAAAAAAATTAACTTTTGTGATCAAAAGTGTAGAGCGTAATACTGACGGTAACATTACCTTTGAAGCAGACGTAAAAGCAGGCACGGTTCCAGGTACTGTACCAAACACCGCAATGTATGACAGTGATGGTCCAGATACATCAGGCAACGCTGTTCCAGATGTACCTACGAACAATACTGAAATTAAAGTTCTTTCAACCAATACTGGTGTGATTAACGATAGTGCAACGACTAAAACACCACAAGGTGTTGATGATACTATTACTGCAGCGTCAGTTGCGCAAGGCAGTAGTGTGAAATTCGGTTCTGGTACTGAGAATACAGGTCTAGAGGTTATCTATGTACACAACAATGGTGATACAACAGATACCTTTACTGTTGAATTAGATGCTTTATCTAATTTACCAGTAGGTACAACAGTTACGTTCTTGCAGCCAAATGGCACGCCACTTACGTCTACTGTAGGCAATGCAAAAGATACAGGACCAATTGCTGTAGGTGGAAGCTATCAGTTGATTGCTGTTGTGAACTTACCGCCAGAGTTCAGTGGCACAAAGGTGAATGAAAAGGATATTCAAGCTGTTGTAAAAATCACCTCAACGAAAGACGCGTCACAAACTGACCCAATTACTTTAAAAATCTCAGAAGTGACTAAAAATTCTGTCGATTTAAGTAATGGTAAGGGTAACAAAGACGGTAAAGATGATGCCAGTGAAAAAACAGGTGAAGGCCAAAATACAAGCTATATCGTAGACAAGATTACAACTAATCCTGGTCAAACGGTAACTTTCCCAATTGCTGTGACCAACCATGGTTCAAGCACAGATAACTATAACCTGACAACTGATCTTCCATCAGATTGGAAAGTTGAGTTCTTTACAGCAGATAAGGATGGGAAATGCACAGGTACAGCACCAATTTCTAACACGGGTGATGTTAAACCGTATGAAAATGCAACAACGCATAATACTCAACATTTCTGTGCAAAAGTAACTCCTCCAGCAAATGCGCCAGCAGGTGACAAAGACATTACATTTACGGTTACATCTGTAGCGACAAAACTTTCTGACACAATGAAAGACCAAGTTGTGGTAAATGCTGTGCGCAATTTAACCTTAGTGACTGGTCAGGAAAGTTCAGTAGCACCAGGCGGTACAGTGACCTATGAACATACATTAACCAACCTTGGTAATGTCACTGAAGGTTCAGCTGCTGGCACACTTTACTTAGACATTACACAAGATGATGCAACTGCTGGCTTTACGACGACTGTATATGTAGATACTAATAGCAATGGCGTACTAGATTCTGCTGATGTGGTATTAACTGCTGCTGAAAAAAATGACTTAGGTGCTGCGCTTGCAGGTCTAGCTCAGAACGAAAGCGTTAAGTTGTGGGTAAAAGTTCAGGCGCCAAGTACAGCGACGAATGGTTTGGTTGATGTTTCAACAATCAAGGTATATGCAGACGGTAAAATTTCAACGATTGATCCAGCTGCTGCGGTTTCAAACAAAGACCGTACTACAGTGACTGCTGGTCAAGTTCGTTTAGAGAAAACTCAAGCGCTTGATGCTAATTGTGACGGAACATCGGTTGGTACATTTGGTACGGCAACCTTGGCTGCTAAACCAGGTGAATGTGTTGTTTACCAAATTAAGGCAATTAATGATGGTAAAGCTGAAGTAACTAACGTTCAAATTACTGATGCTGTTCCTGCTTATACGACAGGAAAATCGCCAACTACAGCTACGAATATTTCTTTCGTACCTGCATCTACAGAGACACCGGCACCAACTTATACATTAAATGGCAAACAACTCTCTGTTAGTCCGTTTAAATTACAGCCAAATCAAAATGCGATATTACAATTCACTGTTGAAGTAGATAAGTAATTGAAAATTTAGGTTCTTAATCTTTTAAGTTTGTAGATAAGCATGAACTTCGGTTCGTGCTTATCTTTGATTCTTTATTTTTATTATTAAAATTTTTTTGGGGTATTGTCGTGTTTATGCGAATTGAGCCAGTCAATAGCAGACATATTGCACTTGTATTCACTACTTTGGCTTCGTCCATTGTTTTGGTGAATGAAAGCTATGCCTCTATGCCAGCGGCTGGTATCACGATCAGCAATACCGCCTATGCCAGTTATACCACCCCAGATGGTGGATTCATTAAAAACTCCCCATCCAATACTGTAGGTGTGACCATTACGCCATTGTATGTGATTGGGCTAAGCACACCACCTTTACAAGAAGTCGATGCAGGCTCAAAAGTCATTTGGTTAAATGAACTCAGAAACGACAGTAATGCACCTGTAGATGTATTGTTGGATCGTTTGAGTCACCCAGATTTAAGTAATGTTAAGATATACCTAGATAGTAATGGCAACGGACAGTTCGACAGTTCCGATCTGGTTATTACAGATAAAATTCCACTCCAAATAGGTGAAACAGTTAACCTATGGGTTGTGGCTGATACTTCTGCGACTTTAAAAGATAAACAACAGGTTGATTTACCGATACGAGCGTATACGGTACAAGATACGACAGCAGAAGCAAAAGCGACCGATTCACTCATTAGCTATATTCCACAACTGATTGCGACAAAAACAGTAGATAAGCAAAAATTTGAACCTGCTGCAGGTCAGTCTTATGACCTTACATATAAATTAGAAGTTAAAAATAATTCGGCAAAAAACTCAGGATTAACCACGATTAATGTGGATGGGGTTTCCACGCAGGCTGTTCTGCTTGTAGATGAGTTACCTGCCAACACAGTATTTAAATCTGCAAAACCTGCCAACTCGAATGCAATTGTGCTCTACAAGTCTGGCAATAATAGCTATACCAAGCAGATTCCTACCAATAAAGATGCCATCAATGAGCTTGTGGTGGCTTATCCGCAAGCCTTAGCAGGGAATGCAACAGAGGCTGTTGAATTGGTTGTCACCATGAACTCGAATATTTCGAGTACCACATTAACTAACCGCTTTAGTGTGGAACATGGGACAGCAACGGGAATTAAAAAAACCATATCAAATGATGCGATTACCCAAGTGGGTGGACACTCAGATGTTTCAAATAATACAGGGGATTACTCAAGTATTATTGGGACAGTCAGTCTCAAAAAACCTTTGTTTATTTCTGCTTCGAGCGCCGTATGTAATGCAACACGCACAACGCTAGATAAAGTAAAAATTAAAGTTGTATCGAATACGACAGGCGATACAGAGTATGTTGAGGCTGTTGAAACAGGCTTAAATACAGGCGTATTCCGCTTTGAATTGCCAACAGAAGAAAACACCAGCCCGAACTCTGGCGACTTTGTATTACAAACGGTCAAGCGCGATAAAGTCTTGATTAGTCTAACGGACTGTTTAGACGAAAATGGCAACTCAACAAAGACCATTACAGACGTTAATGCAGATGTTTTAATTGACCCTTATGGGGTTGTATTTGATGCTAAAACTGGATTACCTGTTGCGGGCGCAACCATTACTTTACGTGATGTAAATGGTCAACCGATTGGAAACAATGTTGCATTCCGTATAGATGAAAAAACGGGTCAATTAATTGCAATACCCGCGACCCAAATTACGGATAGTAATGGACAATTTATTTATCCTTTGGTAATTCCTGGTACATATAGCTTTCATGTAGATACCAGTACAATTCCGGGGGGTACGAGTTATACCTTTACCAGTGACAAGACCATTTACAATGATTTTGGAAGCCGTCCAGTTGACTCGAGTTGGTCTTATGGGGGGAACTTTAGCCTGAAAACAGGTGATGCTGCGTTAAATATTGATATTCCAATTGATCCGCTTGCAACACCATCTGTAAATAATCGTTTGGTGGTCAAAAAAGAAGTCAGTGGCAGTAAGTCTGCTGAGATTGGTGACTTTAAAGACTATATCGTTACGGTTGCGAATAAAGGCAATACCACATTGTACGATGTGGATATGAAAGATACCTTACCACGTGGTTTAGTCTATGTGACTGGAACTACACGTGTGAATAGCAAAAAAGCCAGTGATCCTGAAGGTGGGAAAGGGCCTTTTTTATCATTTGGTTTAGGTACACTGACACCACAACAAGAAATGAAGGTGCAATACCGCGTTTATATTGGTCCAAATGCATTAAGTGGTGATGGCATTAACCGTGCTTATGCAAAAGATCAATTAGGGACAACTTCCAATGAAGCTCAAGCACAGCTAAAAATTTCTCCTGGGGTATTTAGTACTGATGGTTTTGTTGTTGGTAAGGTATTTACAGACTGTAATCGTAACGGCGTTCAAGATGTAGGTGAAGCAGGTGTTCCGGGCATCCGTATTTATATGGAAGACGGGACTTTTGCAGTGACTGATCGTGAAGGAAAATATAATTTCTACGGTGTAAAAGCAATTACACACGTTTTGAAATTAGATACCACGACTTTGCCAGCAAATGCTGAGATGGTACTCATTAATAACCGTCAGGCAGGTGATCCTGGAAGCCGTTTTGTAGACATTAAACGTGGTGAATTACACCGCGCAGATTTTGCGATTACAGACGGCATGGGACAATGTAGTCAGCCTTTGTCAGATCAAATTGATGAGCGTAAAAAAAATATAGACGCGCAATTAGATGCTTTGGAACAGGCGATACGTGCAGATTTAAGTGTTGATCCTATTACAAACTATGTTTCTGATGTACAGGGTCAGCCTTCGAGTGGATGTATTAGTGCAAATGGTGCATCTGCAAATTGTAATATTGAATATAAAAAAGATCATGTCCGCGAAGTTAAAACAGTACAGATCGAACCCATTAAAGCACCAGTGATTTTAGATTTAGAACAGGAATTACAGCGTTCTGAATCCAATCATTTGCATATCTTAAATTTAAAAGAGCAACAAGTACTTCCTGCGACCCAAACGACTGTGCAGTTAAAAGGGGTATATGGAACTGATATTCAATTGTTTGTAAACGATGTCAAAGTCGATGAAAAGCGTATTGGTAAAAAAGCAGTTAATGTTGATGCTGCGGTGGCTGGTTTTGATTTTATTGGTGTCGCGCTTAAGCCGGGTAAAAATGAAATAGAAGCACGTCAGTATGACAATTGGGGCAACATCCGTGAGCGCAATAAAGTTACTGTGATTGCTCCGGGTAATATGTCTAAGTTGGATACCCAAGTTGTTGAACCGAATGTATATGCCAACGGCAAAGATGTATTTCAAGTTCTGGTCAAAATTACCGATGAAGAACGTACGCCGATTGCCTCTCGTACCCCAATTAATATTGAATCAAGCATAGGTGTTGTTCAGCTTAAAGACCTAGATCCAAATAAGCCAGGAATCCAAGTTTTTGCTGAAGGTGGCTCAATTGTTGTTCCTGTGCTTGCTCCAACAGAAGCAGGGGAAGGTGTTCTCAGAATTAGTAGCGGTGTGTATGAATCGAACATCCCCGTTCGCTTTCTTGCAGAGCTCCGCCCAATGCTTGTGGCAGGTATTATAGAAGGCTCATTTGCGCTCAATAATTTTGATCCAAAAGAATTATCAAAATCTTCAACTCAAGATGGTTTTGAAGAAGAATTAAATGATATTTCAAGTTCAGCGGATGGTACACATTCGGCACGTGGACGAGCAGCATTTTTCTTAAAAGGTAAGGTCCGTGGTGATTATCTACTCACCATGGCGTATGACTCTGCCAAATCAGATAATCAGCGTTTATTCCGTGATATTCGCCCTGATGAATATTACCCAGTTTATGGTGATGCTTCTGCCAAAGGGTTTGATGCGCAGTCGACCAGTAAGTTTTATGTTCGCGTTGATAAAGGTCGCTCATACGCAATGTATGGCGATTATGTTACCCGTACAGAAAATGCAGAAGGCCTATCACTTGGGCAATACAGCCGATCGCTTACAGGTGTTAAATCTACAGTAGAAGGTGATCGCTATAAACTGAGTGGTTTTGCTTCACGTACGAGTACGACACAAGTTGTCAATGAATTACGTGCTATGGGCGTTTCTGGGCCATACTCACTTGGTATTAGTGCTGATGAAGTGCTCGAAAATAGTGAAAAAATTGAAATTATTGTTCGAGATCGGAACAATCCAGGTTTAATTATTTCACAACAAACCTTATCGCGTTTCAGTGACTATGAAGTTGATAGTTATAGCAATAGTATCTATCTTACTACGCCTTTGAGTAGTGTCGATCAAGACCTGAATCCTGTGTATTTAAGGATTACCGTTGAAACCGATAAAGGCGGTGATGAATATACAGTGGCTGGGGTAAATGGCTCACTTAAACTGACTGAGAAATTGAGTGTAGGTGGTTCATATATTCAAAATGAAGATCCAGTTGATGAAGAAAAAATAGCCAGTTTAAATACGGTTATTAATGTAAATTCAAAGACTAAATTGATTGCTGAATATGCATATTCAGAACACGATTCAATTAATTTAGACAGCTTAACCAATGTCAATGCATCCAAAGGTGTAGACACGCCTACAGATGGTACGGCAGGTCGTGTTGAGCTGGATTATAAAGATAAGAATATTGAAGTAAGAGCCTATCATCATCAAGCGGATGAAGGATTTAAAAATGCGGCCTCTTCAATTAGCTCTGGCCGTAAAGAAAGTGCAGTCAAGCTAAGTGCACGTGTAGATAAGTTAGGTGTTATTCGTCTTGAAGCATTGCGTACAGAAGATATCGCAAATGCGGGTATACGTAATGGTGTGAGTGCAACAATTGAGCGTGCCATCAACCGTATATTAAGTGCAGAGCTTGGTGTGCGTTATTATGATGAGACCATTGTAGCTGCAAGTGAATCAACGTCTACAGTATCTACGCCTTATAATGGCACGACGATTCGTTCTAAGCTCAAAGCTAGCCTGCCATTTAATGGAACAAGTGTATTTGCGGAATATGAGCAAGATGTTGCGGACAGTGAACGCAAAGTCTTTGCACTTGGTGCAGATACCAATGTTTATAACAATGTACATGCATACGCGCGCCATGAATTTATTTCGAGTATTGGCGGTTTATATGAGTTGAATGACTCACAAAGCCGGAATACGACAGTATTTGGTTTAGACAGTCAGTACATGCGAGATGGTTCGGTATTTAGTGAATACCGCGTGCGTGATGGCATGAGTGCACGTGAAGCTGAAGCTGCTATGGGGGTACGTAACCGCTGGCAGTTAAAAGAAGGCTTATTCTTTAATACCAGCTTTGAAAAAGTTAAAGTGATTGAAGGTGACAATAAAGATTCACTTGAATCAACCGCTGCGACTTTAGGTATTGAGCACCTGAGTAATCCACGTTGGAAAAATGTTGCACGTTTAGAAGGGCGTTGGGCAAGTCAGTCAAATAGCTACTTAAATACGCTAGGCACAGCGTACAAACTAACCGATGAAGTAACGCTTCTTGCTAAGAATGTACTGAACTATACAGATAACAAAGCAAAAGATTCTGGCGATCGATTTATCAACCGCTTCCAATTGGGTGCTGCATATCGCGATGTACAAACCAACCGCTTTGATGCGCTCAGTAAAATAGAACATCGTTATGAAAATAATGAAACCACTTTAAGCGCTCCATACGAACGTAGTGCATATATTTTATCGACGCACCTTAACTACCATACTGTCCGTGATATTCATTTATCTGGACAGTATGCAGTGAAATATCTAGATGAAACTTATGGTTTTATTCAAACCAGTGGTATGACACAAATGCTCAATACACGTTTTATGTATGACATTAGCGAGCGTTGGGATGCGGGTGTGAATACTGGTGTGATGTGGAATAACGTATCTGATGGTATTCGCTATCTTGCAGGGGTAGAAGTGGGGTATTTACTGGCAACCAATTTATGGGTGTCAGGTGGCTATAACTTTATTGGTTATCACGACAAAGACCTCACGGATGGTGAAACCACTATGGATGGAACTTATTTTAGATTCCGATTCAAATTTGATGAAAACTTATTGAATCGAAAAAATAAGTTCGTCAACAAAGCATTGGAGCCAAAATAATGTCAGTTTTAAAATCAAAAATGATGATGTTAATTGGCTGCTTGATGACATCTGGTGCGATGGCGACCGAAGTAGAGCCATATAGCAAAGCGAATGTACAACAATTAAAGCAATCTATTAATGAGCGTATTGCTACAACGACCTCTGGGATTGAGCGTTATCAGTTGGCAAAAGCTGAAGCTTGGTTGAGTTATGCTAATCATGAGTATAGCGAACGCGGATTTACATCAGCAGGTAAAGAGGCTTATGTGCAGGCTAACCAACTTGTTGAGCCGTCCAATATCAATTTAGTGACGCAAATTATTTCGCCTTCACAGGTGATGCGCCGTGATTTGTGGTGGCAAATTGAATATTTAAAGCAACGTGGTGCTTTGGATGCTGAGCCTCAAGCGTTGGCCAATGCCGAGGTCATGTTAGTTTGGGCTGCTGCTGAGTATTGTGAGTTGGGATGGCGTCATGCGCGTGAGCATTTTATAAGTGCTGAACGTCAATTGCAAAAAGTGATTTATGCTTTGCCTGAAGAAAAGCCGTACCTGAATTGGAGCGAGGCAGAAGTCCCTGAGTTATCTGCATTGAATGGCAAAGGCTGTCATGGCGTAAACCCAGATGTATGGCCATTAAAGCCTAAAACATCTGTAGAACCTGAAGTGATTGAGGCTGCTTTACCTAATGTTGTGGTTGAAAATATTGTACATTTTGCGGTAGATCGGGCGGTATTAAATGCAGAAGGCAAAGGTGTTTTGGAGCGAATTGCAAGTATTTTGGCTGAATATCCTGATATGAGTATTACTCTAAAAGGGTATACCGATAGCCGTGCCAGCGTCGCTTATAACATTGCGTTATCTCAACGCCGTATCGATGCAGTGCGTGACTATCTCCTTGAAAAAGGGGTAAATGCGAGTCGAATTACTGCAGAGGCAAAAGGGAAAGTCGAACTGCAGGATGATCAGCAGATTGAGATGGCTCATGCAAAAAGCCGTCGAGTCGTGGTGTATTTTAACGATGCCGAGACGAATTCAATTACTGTACAGCCTCAATGGCGAGACTTGCAAATTGAGCACTGACCGTATGTTTTTGCATAAAAAAGGTGGCCATGGCCACCTTTTTTATTGTGTAAATCGGCTTATGCTGTCTTTTGGATCAAGCAATAATAAAAACCATCACCTTTCGCTTGCTGTGGTAACAATTGACGACCGTGGATTTGTTCAATTCCCCAATCTGCATCAATTTTAATTTCTTGAGCATCTGCATGCGTTGCAAAAAAATCAACCATCTGCTGTTCATTTTCCGCTTTTAAAATTGAACAAGTGATGTAGAGCAAGTGGCCACCAGCTTTCACTTGTTGCCACATGTGTTGCAAAATTTCTTTTTGCAGCGCAACGGTTTGAGCAATATCACTTGATTGGCGCAGTAAGCGAATATCTGGATGGCGGCGCATTACACCAATCGCCGAGCATGGTGCATCTAGAACGATACAATCGACAGCTTCAGGTACAATCCAGTTGGTCGCATCGGCTGTCAAAATTTCAACATCCGCGTGCTGTGTCAATTGAAGGCGTTCTAGATTTTCAGAAACGCGTAATAAGCGTTTTGAATCTTGATCAATGGCATATAACTTTTTCAGGTCAAAGCGTTCAAGTAAATGTGCTGTTTTACCACCTGGTGCTGCACATGCATCTACCACCACTTTGCCATCTAAGTTTGGCAAAATTTGTGCGCAGAGCTGAGCGTGCTCATCTTGTACAGAAAAACCGCCATCTTCAAAGCCAGGAAGGTTTGGAATTTGAACAGCTTGCTCGAGCACGATCCCAACATCTGAAAGTTCACATGCACGGGCAGCAATATTGTGTTCGGTTAAAATGTCTAAGAAGTCACCACGGCTCACTGCACTGTCGTTGACACGGAGTGTGAGTGGGGCAATTTGTTTTAAATCCCAACATAATTTTTCAAGGGTTTCTTCGCCCCAGTCTTTTTTCAAGCGTTTAAATAACCAACTTGGTAGACCATGCGCGTGAGCGAGTTCTTCTTGAAAATGCGTTGTTTCACGTGAAACACGGCGCAGCACCGCATTAACCAAACCACTGAGTGGGCCATAACCCAATTGCTTTACAGCTTCAACAGTTTCAGAAATTACCCCATGTGGTGCAAGTCGTGTGCAAAGCAGTTGGTAAATACCTACATACATGCAGGTTTCGACGGTTTCGTTGTTATCTGATTTTGTCAGTAACGGCAAAGTAATACTTTTTAAGCTATACCACTGGCGTAGTGAACCCAGTACTAATTCATGAAAAAGTGCACGATCACGATCCGCGACTTTTTGTAAATGAATTGGGAGCACGCTAGCAAGAGATTGACCTTGATGGACGGCCAATAAAGTACGAATCACTTGAGCGCGTAAATTAAGGTGGGAAGTTCCCGGTTGTGGCTGACTCATGGGAGAATTTGTCCTACCTGAAGTTTTTGAGTTTGGTTAATTTGAACGGGGTTGAGGGCTTTGCCACCCGGCCATTGAAGACTGGTCAGGCAAATCGCTTTTTCATCGCCGCAAGCAACGTGAACGCCTTGCTTGTCTATATTTAAAATGGTGCCAGCTGTTTTGCCTGAAGCATCTACATTTGACAGCATAGAGCCCCAAACACGCAGATTATTGCTTTCATCTAGCGCAATAAAAGCCACAGGCCATGGGTTAAAGGCACGAATGTTACGGTCAATTTGTACCGCTGTTTCAGACCAGTTAATTTGCGCTTCAGCTTTAGAAAGCTTGTGTGCATAGACTGTTAATGCTTCATCTTGCACTTCTCGTTCAGCCAAATAACGCTGCAGGCTTGCTTCGGAAGCCAAGACTTGAACAGTGGCTTCTGCACCTTGTTGCGCCAATTTGTCGTGCAAAGTAGCAGAAGTATCTGAAGCTTCAATCGGACAGATGGTTTTCAGCATCATATCACCCGTATCTAAACCAGCTGCCATTTTCATAATGGTTACACCAGTTTCGGCATCACCTGTGCTGATAGCACGCTGAATAGGTGCTGCACCGCGCCAGCGTGGAAGCAAAGAACCATGAATATTCAAGCAACCATATTTAGGCATGTCTAAAACAGCTTGAGGGAGAATCAAACCATAAGCTGCAACCACCATAACATCTGCGTTGTGAGCACGAAGTTCTGCTTGAGCTGCTAAGCCGTCTTCAGTAGAAGATTTAAAATGTAAAGGTTGATATACCGGAATGCTGTTCTCAAGTGCTAACTGTTTCACTGGAGATGCAGTGAGTTTTTGACCGCGACCAGCTTTACGGTCAGGTTGGGTGTAAACCGCAACAATTTCATGTTCTGTTTTTAATAATGCGTCCAAAGCTACGGCCGCAAATTCGGGCGTGCCTGCAAAGATGATTTTCAACGTGAACACGCTCAAAAAATGAAGTGAGCTCTATTATACCAAACTCGAAATTTATAGTTTTGATTAATAGACCTTGTATCTTGGAGCTTGTAGTGATTAGCTTCCACTATATGCAAATTGTAGAGTTTGTAATAGACCTAAGACTTTTAGTCTGTGAAAGAGATAAAACCTACAATTTGCCCTAACCACTTGCACAACTCTGGACGGTAACTAAGCACTTTGATGCAGTATTCACAAGAAAAGACGGTGGTTATGCTAAAACAATAATTGGATAAATAAAGCAGGTAAAGATTATGTTTTATCTTGGTATTGATGTTGCTAAAGCTAAAATTGATTGCTGTTTAATTTTAGAAAATTCTGCAAGTAAAAAGAAAACCAAAACTTTTTCAAATACGCCAAAAGGTTTTGAGCAACTTCAAACCTGGCTAAAGTAGCATGCTGCAACTTCTACGCAGACCATTATCTTAATGGAAGCCACATCTATTTATCATGAACTCTTGGCTAAATATTTATTTGATGCGGACTATCAAGTCTGTGTAACCAATCCTGCCAGAGCTCGATATTTTGCTCAGAGTATGTCTAAGCTAAATAAAACAGACAAGGTGGATAATGAAGTTCTAGCTCGATTTGCGATGACTGCCGATCTACATTTTTGGCAACCTTTACCCCAACCTATTCAATTTCTGAATGCTTTGCTAGATAGAAGAGCTGTGCTTTGTGAAGATTTACAACGTGAAAAGAATCGTTTGGAAAAAGCAGAGTCTACCTTCACGATGGAACCCGTACTTTAGTCTATCCATAAGAGTATTAGGCAGTTAAACAAGCACATTCAGGGTATCGACCAGCAAATTGATGCTCATATCGATCAGAATCCTGATTTAAGAAATGATAAAGAACTGCTCAGCAGTATTCCAGCTATTGCAGATCGAACCGGTTTATTAATGCTTAGTTTCTTGCGCAGCCATACTTTTGAAAGCGCTAGTCAAGCGGCCGCCTTTGTTGGCTTGGTCCCCATTCAAAAGCAATCAGGTAGCTCCATTCATGGCAGAAGCCGTTTATCCAAAGCGGGCTCTTCCAAAATACGTGCCGGTTTATATATGGCAGCCATTGTCGCAACTCGGCATAATCCCCACATTAGAGGGATGAATGAAAGATTATTGGCCAATGGTAAAACCAAAATGATGGCGATTGGAGCTGCGATGAGGAAGTTGGTTCATCTTTGTTATGGTGTACTCAAACACCAACAACCTTATCAAGCGGATTATTGAGCATGAATTCTCAATAATTTGCTTGACGTTTCAGACGGTATCTCTTGCGAAAGTAAAAATCACCTCCATATAAATTTCATGAGATATCAGAAATTAAATCGTTTTTCAGATTCTGAATTCAAACGCTTGGTTGGCGTACCTCGACAAGTTTTTACTGAGATGGTAGACGTTCTAGAAAAAGCAGAATCACTCAAAAAGAAATCAGGTCAACCTCATACTTTAGATATAGAGGATCAATTGTTATTAACTCTCAATTACTTACGAAACTACAGCACTCAACTGGAATTAGCGGCAAATTACCATATTGCTGAAAGTAATGTGAATCGGACGATTAAAAAAGTTGAAAATGCATTGATGAAATCAAGACGTTTTACCCTGCCAAAACGAAGCATAACCACAGTAGAAGAACACTTTAACTGGGTCATTATTGATGCGACAGAATGTTCAATCGAACGCCCGAAAAAAAATCAGAGTAAGTTCTATAGTGGTAAAAAAAGAAACATACGCTAAAAGCTCAAGTGATCTATCATCCGAAGAGTAAACAAATCATAGGGCTAGATATATCGAATGGCAGTCAGCATGACATTACACTGGCAAGAAAAACGGTTAAGAAATTTAAACATTGTGAATATGTTATGACCGATTTAGGGTACTACGGATTAGAGCAACATGGCTTTAAATTATTGATGCCCATAAAGAAAAAGAAGAATTTCCCCTTATTTAGTGTTGAGAAAAATTACAATAAACTGATTGGAAAAATACGAGTTGTGATCGAACACATCAATAGTCAATTGAAAACATTTAGAATATTGAGTGAGCGCTATCGAAATAGACGGAAAAGATTCGGTTTACGCATTAACTTAATTGCTGCACTGGTAAACCGAATAAACTCGCAATAAGGACTTTCGCAAGAGGTCTAATATTAATGATGCAATTTCGAGCGTAAATACGGCAGCCACCAAAGCCAAAACCACAGTGACACAAGGTGCAAATATTGTCGTTACACCATCGACCAATACCGATGGTTCTACGAACTATCAAGTTGCAACGGCGAAGGATGTTAATTTTGATAATGTGAATGTCAGCAACAACGTGAGTGTCGGTGGAAATGTCAGCGCAAATGAGTTCAAAGCTGGCAACACCAGTGTGAATAACAACGGCATCACCATTGCTCATACTGACCCGAATAAAGTGGTGAGCGTGACAGATAGTGGCATTAGTGCAGGAGGCAATAAAGTCACCAATGTTGCACCGGGGGCCATTTCATCAACATCTACAGATGCGGTGAACGGTTCACAATTGAATGCAACGAATAATGCCTTCAATAGTTTCCTTGGTGGTGGCGCAACCTATAACGACAATACCAAAACCTATACGGCACCAACTTATGTGATTAACAATGGTTCGGGTAGTAATAGCTATAACAATGTTGGTGATGCGTTGGGTGCACTCAATCAGGCGGATAGCACCATCAATAACAGAATCGATGTGTTAGGCGACCGCTTAGAACAAAGTTTCCGTAATACCAATAACCGAATTGATGATGTAGAGAAAACAGCAAATGCAGGTATTGCAGCAGCTATGTCCTTAGAAAACGCACCTTATATTGCAGGTAAATATACTTATGCAGTGGGTGCGGCCTATCACGGTGGTGAAAATGCAATTGGTGTGACCTTACGTAAAACAGCGGACAATGGTCGCTGGTCATTAACAGGTGGTGTTGCAGCAGCCTCTCAAGGTGATCCAAGTGTTCGAATTGGTATCAGTGGTGTGATTGATTAATACACGGGATATCTACACTTTTCTTAGATTCAAACAATTAGAGAGAATATAACAATGAATAGAACACAGAAGATTGCGATGATGGGCCTGATCGTTGTGGGTATGGCATCATCAGTATGGGCAAATGAAAACCTAAATTTAAACCAAGCCTCTGAGGATGTGACTTTTCCAGAGCCAAAAGATAGTTACTTAAAACAAGTGCATCGTTATGAATATGCAGATGTACTGCGTTTGGATAATGGGCTGACTAAAGATCAAATTCGACGCTTACTGGGTAATCCACAGTTTAGTGAAGGGTTGTTTGCGGTACGCCAATGGAACTATGTTTTAGATATTCGAGTTCCAGAAACACAAAACTACCGCAGATGCCAATTACGAATTGATTTTGATCAACACTATTTGGCAGAACGTTATTCATGGCGAGGCTTGTCAGGGTTTAGCACAGTATGGCGCAAATAATGAAACGCCTCCTGTTGTACCAGCTCCAAGCCCAGAAAAGCATGCAGCTCACTTTCTATTTGCATTTGACCGTAGTGATGCATCCTCGATTGAGCAACAGTCTATTCAATTTAATGAATTGGTAGCTGCATTAAAAAACAGTAATCAGCCGATTCAAATTACAGGTTATACCGACCGAAAAGGCCATGCTGCTTATAATCAAAATTTATCTGCACGACGTGCACAAACTGTGGCGGCATTGCTCACCCAAAATGGAATTGCTGCTGATCGCATTCATGTATCAGCACAAGGCGCGACAGGAGAATACCAAAGCTGTGAAGGGCAATTAAAACGCTCAAGTGAAATCCAATGTTTAGCACCCAATCGGCGAGTTACCGTAAATTGGTAAGCTTTTAAATTTTAACCATATAAAAAAAGCATTCTGAGGAGTGCTTTTTTTATGGCATTGGATCAGTATTTATATAAATAAAACTCATGCAAATTGTAAAAATTATTCATGAAAGTTTTGTATTTAATCATTGATGATAGCGTTATAGTAGTTTTAACATAGAAATTTATTGTGCCTGCATCGAAGCAGATATAGACATATCTAAGCGGTCACACGCATTTTTCGCTACGTTGCATAACAGTAGCTTATTTTATGGTATGTTTAAAATTAAACTGTTTTCATGCTCACAATCATAAAGATTTTGCCAGAGTAAATGCGATCATTTACTCCAGCACAAACATAGTTGGAATAACACCATGCCTGATTATCGTTCAAAAACATCGACACACGGAAGAAACATGGCGGGTGCGCGTGGCTTATGGCGCGCAACTGGTATGAAAGACGAAGACTTCGGCAAGCCAATTATTGCGGTCGTTAACTCATTCACGCAATTCGTACCAGGCCACGTTCATCTCAAAGACTTAGGTCAACTTGTGGCGCGCCAAATTGAACAGGCAGGTGGTGTAGCCAAAGAATTCAACACTATCGCTGTAGATGATGGTATTGCAATGGGCCATGACGGCATGTTGTATTCATTGCCTTCACGTGACTTGATTGCAGACTCAGTTGAATACATGGTGAATGCACACTGTGCAGATGCAATGGTATGTATCTCTAACTGTGACAAAATCACCCCAGGGATGCTAATGGCATCAATGCGTTTGAACATTCCAGTGGTGTTTGTATCAGGCGGTCCTATGGAAGCGGGTAAAGTTAAAATCCGTGGCAATGAACATGCAATTGACCTTGTTGATGCTATGATCGTAGCGGCTGATGACAACTTTACTGACGAAGAAGTAAAAGAATATGAACGCTCTGCATGTCCAACATGCGGTTCATGTTCAGGTATGTTCACTGCTAACTCAATGAACTGCTTAACAGAAGCATTAGGTTTATCTTTGCCGGGCAATGGTTCTACGCTTGCAACACATGCCAACCGTAAAAAATTATTCGAAAAAGCAGGTCAGTTAATCGTAGAGATTACTAAACGTCATTACGAACAAAATGATTACAGCGTGTTGCCGCGTAATATCGCGCCTAAAGCAGCCTATGAAAATGCAATGACTTTAGACATCGCAATGGGCGGTTCAACCAATACGGTATTGCATCTTTTAGCTGCTGCACACGAAGCAGAAGTAGACTTTACGATGGACGATATTGACCGTTTATCACGTAAAGTACCTGTGCTATGTAAAGTTGCGCCAGCGAAACAAGACGTTCACATGGAAGATGTACACCGTGCAGGCGGTATCATGTCAATCTTGGGTGAATTAGACCGTGCAGGTTTACTCGATACTTCTGTGAGTACTGTACATGAGCCAACCTTAAAAGACGCTTTGGATAAGTGGGACATTATCCGCACTGAAGATGAAGAGGTTTATAATTTCTTCAAATCTGCGCCAGGCGGTGTACCAACACAAACTGCCTTCTCACAAGACCGTTACTACTCACGTTTAGACGGCGATCGTGAAAAGGGCGTCATCCGCAATGCAGAACATGCGTTCTCTAAAGACGGCGGTTTGGCAGTGCTTTACGGTAACATTGCGCTTGATGGCTGTATCGTAAAAACTGCGGGTGTAGATGAATCGATCTTAAAATTCAACGGCACAGCACGCGTATTTGAAAGCCAAGATGATGCAGTAGAAGCGATCCTAGGTGGTAAAATCGTTGCAGGTGATGTGGTTCTTATCCGCTACGAAGGCCCGCAAGGCGGTCCAGGTATGCAAGAAATGCTTTACCCAACCAGCTATTTAAAATCGAAAGGCTTAGGTAAAGACTGCGCACTGGTAACAGATGGTCGTTTCTCAGGCGGTTCTTCAGGTCTTTCAATTGGCCACGTTTCTCCTGAAGCAGCTGAAGGCGGTGCAATTGCCTTGGTTGAAGATGGTGACCGTATCGAAATTGATATTCCAAACCGTACCATTCACTTGGCAGTAGACGATGCAACAATGGCGCATCGCCGTACGCAACAAGAAGCGAAAGGTTGGAAGCCTGCGAAAGAGCGTCCACGTAAAATTTCGAAAGCACTCAAAGCTTATGCAATGCATGCTACAAGTGCTGCCAAAGGTGCAGTAAGAGAGATCTAATCTTTCAATAAACCCATAAAAAAGCACGCGAAATAAGCGTGCTTTTTTATGTCTAAGTTTAGGCTGTAGTAGATGTGGCAGGCAATTTTACAAGTAGGTATCTGAAGCTTGAACTGATAAACTAGTGGGCAAATGATCAACGGCTAATTTGATTGATGTTGCCCGCCACCCGCGAAACATTGAACATTGTGACTTGAGTTGCTATAAATTTGGCTGAGGGTTATAAACTAATTTCATATTCCCACATCGGGAGATAAAACTGTGCGATATCATCATGATCGCATGGCTTTGTTTATTGAGGCTTAAATTCATGTCACTGTTACGCCGTTGGTTTGATCCAATCCGATCGGGATGGTTTTACAATAAACCGTCACGTCAAGCGGTGTTGTCCACAGAGCAAGGTTTAAGCGTCTATTTGCGTTTAGATGATGTCTATAGTTATTTGACGGCGCAGCAATTGCCTCAGTTAGAAGACATTTTGAGTGATGAACTAAAACCGCTTAAGGTGATTATTTCTAATCGTTCAGCAGAAGCACCCAATCACATGTCAGAAGCTGAGTGGCATAATTATTGTTTAAATGATGCGCAAATTTTATCGAAGCAACATCGCTTTAGTTTTCACGAAACGCCAGAACAACCCAAACCAGAAGCCTTATTACAGGCCGAAACAATCTTAAAAAATACCCCCTTACGTGGGCAAGATTTTCTCTATTTATTAGAAGATGTGTTTCACATGCTGTGGCAAAAGCAAGATGGCAAATTACGTACTTTATATGCCATGGCCAGCAAACATCATCGTGCACAACATTTTGAAGAACGTATTTTTAACGACACGCCAGTATTGGCCAGTTATTTTGAATTTGGGGAGCGTAAATATCATGCAGTTGATGATTTATTGCGCTTAACCCGCCGTTTGCGTCAGCAAAAACTCCTGACGGATAATCCTATTTTTTTAATTAACCACATCGAATGGCGCGAACATCTGATTAGTGATGCTGAAGAGCTCAATGAAATTCAAGCACTCGACCCAGAGCTAGATTTATATGTGGCCTTAGAAGATCCGATTTCGTGGCTACTTTTGGCTTATATCAAAGAAGAGCTGGCAGACTATTATAATATTCGCCTGAATATTTATCCGCTGAGTTATCACGGCCGCGATTTATTTGATTGGGGCTTGGCAACACGTTTGTCTAAACGAACGGGAGTCAGTTTTACGCCGTTCTGTCGTCCAGACCAGCAGGCAACAGTGCAGATGGCCAATTTGTACTACAGTGTGCCTGAAGAGCAACGCATTGATGCCATGTACAAAATCTTGCATGCAGTATGGTGCAAGGGCAAAGACCTATCATTTAAGCCCCATTTTCAACAGTTACAACAAGAATTAGAACTGACCACGTTTAGCACTGAAGATGTAGTGGGTAAATTAGCTGAAAATGACATGCATTGTGAAATGAAATCACAGCCAGACTTTCCAGTACTTGAGCTCAGAATTGATGGGCAAAGTTATGTATTTAATAGCTTATATCGCGTATGGATGATTGAAAGTATTTTCAGTAATGTGTTAGAAGAGAAGTATAAAAGTGAAAACATTGCTGAGAATGAGTTAAGGAAGAATGAAGAAAGATAAGGTTGAAAATTTGGAACAGGCGCGTGCTCAAATCGATGTGATTGACCATGCTTTAATTGAGCTTATTTCAGCCCGTCAGTTTTATGTCGATCAAGCTGTTCGATTTAAACGTACAACGCACGATGTACAATCTCCAGAGCGTGTGGAAGATGTGATTAAGAAAGTTCGTGGTGCGGCACAAGATCAAGGTGTAGATCCAAATTTAATTGAGCATATTTATCGCGAAATGATTCATCATTTTATTCAACGCGAGTTAAAGGAGCTACGTCCATAATTGGCAGGTCATATTGCAGTGAAAAATCAAATTTTTACTGCAATATGGGATAGTTTGCAGATAAGCTTAATATTTCATTTAACATTCACATTAAAAATGAAATAATGCATGCCTTATGTCCATGACTAAAGTCACTTTTTATTGCCTATGGATTCCCAATTTCAATATAGCAAGATCGTTAATGAGCTTGAAAACTATCAAGTTGCTATTGATGCACATTCAATTGTTGCGATTACAGATACTCAAGGCGTAATTACCCATGTGAATCAGAAATTCTGTGATATTTCTAAATATTCACGTGAGGAATTGCTGGGTTCTACGCATAAAATTATTAATTCAGGTTGCCATCCACGTAGTTTCTTTAAGCAAATGTGGGGCACCATTGCTCAAGGCAAAATCTGGAATGGTGAAATTTGTAATCGAAATAAGCAGGGTGAACTGTATTGGGTGGACACCACGATCGTTCCTTTTAAAGATCGGCACGGCATGTTGCAACAGTACATTGCAATTCGAACGGATATTACGCAGCTCAAACAGTCCGAAGATCATGCCCGCTACATGGCCTTGCATGACGAGTTAACCAGTCTGCCTAATCGGCGCTATATGCAAGATTATATGAAGCAAGTAATTGCTTCTAATCGTAGCAATGGCATGTATAGCGCGATGATCATGCTGGATTTGGATAATTTTAAAAATATTAATGACACATTAGGGCACAGTGTAGGGGATAGCCTACTGAAAATGGTGGCTACCCGTCTTTTACTTAACACCCCACAGCCTAATTCGATTATTCGCTTAGGTGGCGATGAGTTTTTGGTGATCGTGTCGAATTTATCCATGCAATATGAAGAAGCGCATGACGCGGTATTGCAGGTGGCGAATAAGCTCAAAACAGAATTAAATAAACCCTATTTTTTAAATGAGCAAAGTGTTCATACCACGTCCAGTAGTGGCGTATTTATTTTTAAAGACTTTAATTTATCTGAAAATGCCTTTTTAAAATATGCCGATATGGCGCTGTATCATGCCAAAGGCAATGGTAAAAATTGTATTGCGGTTTTTGATCCTTTAATTGAAGAAAGCATTGTATTGAAAGCAAAATTAATTAATGACTTAAGTCGTGCATTACAACATGACGAGTTTGAACTGTACTATCAACGAATCGTCAATGATTCCCAGCAGATTATTGGTTATGAAGCTTTAATTCGTTGGCAACATCCTGAAAAAGGCTTGGTTTTACCTGGACATTTTATGGCTGAGATTGAAAAATCCAGCATGATTCATGAAGTAGGTCAAAAAGTTCTCAACATGGCATGTCAGCAGTTACAAGCATGGCGTGATATCCCCGAATGTGCGCATTGGACAATTTCAGTCAATATTAGTGTCGGGCAATTTAGAGCAATTAATTTTGATCAAGAGGTCATTCAGTTGGTTCATGCATACGGTATTTGTCCAAGCCGTTTACGCTTGGAACTGACCGAAAGTATGTTTTATACCGACATGGACAGTTCAATCGCTAAAATGCATCGCCTCATTGAAGCGGGTTTTAACTTTTCTATGGATGACTTTGGGACAGGGTATTCATCTTTAAATTATTTAAGAATGTTGCCTCTACGCCAATTGAAAATTGACCGCGCTTTTGTTGAACATATTAGTGAAAACCCGCGTGATTTAGCGATTGTAAAAACCATTATTGCTTTGGCGGCAGCATTAGAGTTAAACGTTGTTGCAGAGGGTGTGGAAACTTTAGAACAGTTCCAATTACTCAAAGACAATGGCTGTACGGCATTCCAAGGTTATTACTTTGGTCGTCCTGAAGCATTATAAGGTCGCTTTAAGTTGGACCTTTAGAGGTTTTACTCATATCGAATAAGCCAAATATGCACTCTATAGGCATAAAAAAAGCAGCCATTTGGCTGCTTAAAATATTGTTCAATTATTTAGATTTGTCTGCAAGGCTAAAGAACCAGTTGAGAATAAGGGCTGCGAAAGTTGCAGTACCAATACCACCTAGGTTAAAGCTACCAAATTGTAGTGCAAAGTCACCCGTACCTAAAATAATCGTAACCGCAGCTACCATGAGGTTTTTGTTTTGTGAAAAATCGACTTTGTTTTCAATCCAAATTTTGGCACCAGCAATGGTAATTAAACCAAACACCACAATAGATGCACCAGTTAAAATCGCACTCGGAATGGTATGAATGATTGCACCAAATTTTGGTGACAGGCCTAAGAAGATTGCGAAAATACCCGCGACAACAAAAATAATCGTTGAATAAACGCGTGTAACCGCCATGACGCCAATATTTTCACCATAAGTGGTCATCCCAGGGCCACCCACACTACCCGATAAAGTCGTTGCAACACCATCAGCGACAAAAGCTTTACCAATATGTGGATCGAGGTTTTCGCCTGTCATTGCGCCAACTGCTTTAATATGACCTAAGTTTTCAGCCACTAAAATCAATGCAATCGGTGCAATAATTAGCATGGCATTGACATTAAATTCTGGTGAATGGAACTGTGGAATACCAAACCAAGCCGCTTGTTGGATTGGCGTAAAGTTGATTGGTGTGCCATATCCCATTACATTCGATACGATAAAGTAGATGAAATATGCTGAAAGCAAGCCCACCAATAGTAATAAGCGTTGTAAAAGGCCTTTGGTGAATACGGCAATAGAACCCATACAAAGCACAGTAACCAATGACATCCACATATTAAAGTTATTACCCATTACGCCTTTAACAGTGACTGGTGCAAGGTTAAGACCAATAATCATTACTACAGCACCTGTTACTACAGGTGGCATAAGTTTTTCAATCCAGCGTGTACCCGTAGCCATCACGATAAAACCAAAAATCGTGTAGAGCACACCGCAGGCAATAATCCCGCCAGCAGCCATGGCAATATTGGCATTTGGAGCACCAGTACCAGAGGCTGCATAGCCTGTGGCAGCAATAACCACCCCAATAAAGGCAAAACTTGAACCTAAATAGCTAGGTACACGACCACCCGTCATAAAGAAGAAGAGTACGGTACATAGACCTGACATCAAAATTGCGAGGTTTGGATCAAAACCCATTAAGAAGGGTGCAAGTACCGTTGCCCCAAACATTGCAAAGGCATGTTGTATGCCCAAAACTACACTTTGTGCAGGGGGCAAATATTCATTAGTGCCTACAGGACGTGCATCAATACTGTCTTTATACGGACGCCATTTGGGAAACCAACTGGACATAAAATGAGCACTCAAAAGATAAATTGTGCACATCATACGCTTCTTTTTTGGAAGATTTAATCATTGAGTAAAAAAAACGTTAAAACTAATGTACTGACTTTTCGATTGTTTTACCGCATGGTAAAAGTTTTGGTATTTAAAAATAAAGTGAAATCAGTTATTAATCGCCAATTGTATCGAGCTGTTTAGTTATAAATAAATCTTATTCTTGATATAAATAAATTGTGGATGTTTCTCGCAATCGCTTATAAATAAAGCACATCATGGCGATGTGCTTTATTTATGCTAAAAAAATACAGTGTTTAACTTAGCCTGTATTGCGTAGCCCAGCAGCAATACCTGCAATGCTGACCATCAGTGCATGATCGACAGGGGTATTTTCTGCCTGACAATTGGCCAAGTAAGCGCGGCGTCGTTTCATTAATTCAGCTTGGAGCAGATGCAATGGTAATAAATATGGCTTACGCACTTTCATGGATTGATCTAAAACATCATTGCTACTGAGCAGTTTAGATTCACCTTTGAGCGCTAAAAGTGTTTGCACCGCATCACGTAAACGTTGACGTAGCTCTTCACCTAAAACTTTCAAATCTTCATCTTGAGTCAGATGCGCTTCATAATATAAAGCCACATGACTGTCTGCTTTGGAGAGCACCATTTCCAACATATCAATTAAGGTTTGGAAATAAGGCCACTGATGTAGCATGTCCTCAAGCATGGCTTTTTGGCCTTGGTCGAGCACTTGGTTAATGGCTGCACCTGTACCTAACCATGCAGGGAGCATCAAACGGATTTGTGTCCATGCAAATACCCATGGAATCGCGCGTAAAGATTCGATCCCGCCACTGACTTTACGTTTGGCTGGGCGTGAACCCAACGGCAGCATTTGTAGTTCGAGTTCAGGGGTAACCGTACGTAAGTATTTCACGAAGTGTGGGTTTTCACGCACTGTTTGGCGGTAGACCTGTACAGAGAGGTCCGTCATGCTGTGCATGAGCTCGCGCCATTCTGGTTTCGGCACTGGTGGTGGAAGCAATGTAGCTTCGAGCGTAGCCGCGGTATAGATCTCAAGATTTTGGAGCGCAATGCCTTCTAAACCAAATTTGAAGCGGATCATTTCGCCTTGTTCGGTTACACGAATAGCCCCAGAGATCGAACCTGGCGGTTGAGAGAACAAAGCTTGTTGAGTTGGTGCACCACCGCGACTAATTGAACCGCCACGACCATGGAATAAGGTCAACTGCACTGCATGATTTTTAGCAATTTCAGTCAGTTCTTCTTGCGCACGGTACTGTGCCCAATTGGCAGACATAAAGCCAGCATCTTTGGCTGAGTCCGAATAGCCGATCATCACTTCATGTTTACCCTGAATATGCTGTTTATACCAATGCATATTAAATAGGGTGTTCATGGTTTTAGATGCGCCATCTAAATCTTTGAGGGTTTCAAATAAAGGAACGACACGTAAGGGATGTAAAATGCCCGCTTCTTTTTGCAGTAATAATACTGCCAATACATCACTTGGGTATTCGGCCATGGAAATAATATAAGCTCCCAAACTTTCACTTGGCTGTGAGGCCAATGTGCGCATGGTCGCAAACACTTCTTGCACATCTGGATGGCAAATCAGACTACCTTCAGGCTCACTCAGATGTTTAGGTAATAATGGACGTTTGCTTTGAAGTTCTTGGAGCAAGAAATTTTGTCGTGCTTGTTCTGTCCATGTTTCAAAATTACCTAAGCCCAAGTATTCGGTAATGGCAGAAATCGCTTGGCGATGGCGCCCAGATTCCTGACGAATATCCAGCTTTAATAATTCAATGCCAAAGCAATTTACGCGATGAATGAAGTCCAACAGTTTACCGTTGGCAATTTCAGGCAAATCGCATGCGATGAGCGAACGATAGCAGAGTAAAAGCGGCTGAAGCAGTTCATCCTTACTTTTAATCACTTGGCTGTCGTCGGCATCATGGCCACGTAGTTTTTCTGTCAGCCAAAAACGTGTGGCTTTCAGGCGTTGGCGTGTGTCACGTAAATATTCGCGGTAGGGTTCAGCGTGTTCTTTGCCTAAGGCTGTTCGTAGTTCATCGCTACATTGTTCAATCGACAGTTCCCAACGCAGGGCTTCAATATCACGCACATATAAATCAGCAGCTTTCCAACGAGATAACCACAGCACCTCTTGAGTGATGTCATGGGTGACATTGGGGTTACCGTCACGGTCACCGCCCATCCAAGAGGCAAAGCGAACTGGCGCGATGGTGAGTGGTAAAGATTGACCACAATGTTCTGCCACCATGCCGTCCAATTCACGCATAAACTTCGGCACAGCATTCCATAAGGTTTGCTCAATAGTGGTAAAGCCCCATTTGGCTTCATCTACTGGAGTCGGGCGGTGCTGACGAATTTCATCAGTTTGCCATGCAGAGCAAATCAATTGTTTTAAATCATCTAAAACTGCGCTGCGTTCACGTGGCGTGAGTTTTTGCTGATCCATTTTAAATAGACAGTCATTGATGCCGTCATATTTTTGAATCAAGGTGCGACGGCTGACTTCTGTTGGATGCGCAGTTAAGACCAATTCAATTTTGAGTTCGCAAATTTGTTGATACAGCGTTTCTGAACTGATGTCGCGATCTTTAAATTTTTG
Organism: Acinetobacter sp. SwsAc6; assembly: GCF_013391565.1. NCBI lineage: Bacteria > Pseudomonadati > Pseudomonadota > Gammaproteobacteria > Moraxellales > Moraxellaceae > Acinetobacter > Acinetobacter sp. SwsAc6. The sequence continues at coordinate 66,294 of NZ_JACAXE010000011.1, read as the reverse complement.
AAATAAGTGATCTAAAGGATTTGGTGATGGAGCGTGCTCATCAAATTCGCTTTGGCGACGGCTACGCACCACATTATATTGTTCTGCAATATTGGCAAAATTTAGAAAGTGGGTAAAAGCGCGGGTAAGCGGCAGAATTTCATGGTCTTCTAGGCTTAAAAATAATTTTTCGAGTTCTTTTTCAGCTTCGGCTTGACCATCACGTGCACCCTTGGCCAAGGCACGAATTTGTTCAATTTGATTAAACAAATCTTGTCCAGCCTGCTGTTTCAGGGTTTCACCCAATAAATTTCCCAGCAGGCGTACATCTTCTCTTAGTGGAGCATCAATTTGTTGAATCATTCTACATTCTCCGTATGTCCTTGATTTTGACTATAGCGCGAATCTTGGTCTTGCCAAGTGAAACCTCGACAAAAGTCGGATTTGTTTTGTGTATTAATTAGCAAACTGAATGCCAAAACAGCAGAATGTGAAGGTTTAAGCTAAATGCCAGCTAGGCTTGAGGCGAATAGCGCAGTAAAAATAACTTTAGCGCGGATTGAATAATCTGTTCCTGCTCTTGAGGATTGGGGATTTCACGGACTCCCATGAGGACTTCATGGTGGCGCATACCTAACAGTAAAGAAAACAATAACAGCAGATGTTCACGCTCAGCAGCAGGTTGAATAAACTTTAGCGCCACGGCTTGGTCAAAAAAGTTTTGCCATAAGGCACTGAGTTTTTGATGAGATGCATTATAAAACTGCTGTGCCAGTGGATTATGCTGTGAAGCCAACTCCAACAATAAATATTCCATTTTGAGTGCTTCGGGTAAATTCACTAAATTTAAGGTGAGCTCACAAGCACTGATAAATGCTTGAATGAAATTACTATCAGGGCTTAATACCATTGGACGAGCATTAATCAGAGAATCACAGGTTTCTGCAATTGCACAGGTAAACAAGCTTTCTTTGTCTTGAAAATGGTTATATACCGTCAGTTTGGTGACATCGGCTTTTTGTGCAATTTTATTCATGCTACAGCCGTGGTAACCACATTCTAAAAATAGAATTTTTGCGGCATCTAAAATCCGTTTACGTTTTTCTAAATCTTTCGGTCGGCCAGCAGTCATTTGCTAAAAAAGTTTCCAAAATGTCATTAAAGTCATTGATTTTACCTTAAATAGGTAATTAATGTGCCGTATAGTTTATTAATTAAAAAATAACCATTTTAATTTCGTCTATATTGCCTGAAAAAACAACTTTAGATAAGAGCCTAAGTTCATGAGTACGATCAAGACCGCCTGTATAGGCATAATCATCGTTTGTAGTGTGACCTTGTGGGGGTGTAGTCATCATGATGCACCTACGGAACAGGAAGTTCCTTTGGTCATGGTGGCGCAAGCAAGTAGCAGTCATGCTGAGCAAAAAAGCTATGCAGGTGAAGTGCAAGCGCGCCAACAAACTGCGTTGGCTTTTCGTGTCGCAGGGCAGGTGGTCGAACGTTATGTGGATGTCGGTGATCAGGTCAAAGTTGGGCAGGTCTTAGCGCGTTTAGATGTAAAAGATGCAGAATTACAAAAAAATGCCACGCGTGCGCAATTAGAAAGTGCGCAATCTGCTGCCAAAATAGCAGGTGATGAACTCAAGCGTTATCAGCAATTACTGCCAATGAATGCTGTTAGCCGTTCACAATATGATGCTGTTGAAAATCAATATAAAGCAGCGATGTCGAGTTTAAAACAAGCGCAATCAAATGACGACGCCAGCGCAAACCAAACGCAATATAACCAATTAATTGCAAGTAAAAACGGTGTGATTACACAGCGTAATTTAGAAGTTGGGCAAGTGGTGTCTGCAGGGCAGGCGGTGTATCAGCTGGCGATTGATGGTGAGCGAGATGTCGTGGTGGGTGTACCTGAGCAGCTCATTTCAAGCATAAAAACAGGGCAAGTTGCAGAAGTGAGTCTGTGGTCGAAGCCTGAAGAAAAGTTTCAAGCCTATGTCCGTGAAATTGCACCTGCAGCGGATCAGTCGCGCACGTATCGTGTCAAAGTCGCTTTGCGTGAAGGCTCAGGTGTGATTCAACTGGGACAAAGTGCACGGGTATTTTTAAATACTGCGACTCATGAAACCTTAAACATTCCATTATCAAGTGTGTCTGCACAAGGGCAACAAGCCTATGTGTTAACGGTGAAAGCGGACAATACGGTACATAAAGTCCCTGTGAGCTTAGGTGCCTATGGCCGTGACAGCGTACCTGTGTTGAGTGGTTTAGCACCTTCAGATTATGTGGTGATTGGCGGTGTGCATTTATTACGAGATAAACAAAAAATACGTCCGATTGACCGAGAAAATCGTGCGGTGACTGTTCGAGCTGGGGGTTAAAAATGAATTTTAACCTGTCGGAATGGGCGCTCAAAAATAAAGGTTTGGTCCTTTATTTTATGATCCTCTTGGGCATCGTTGGGGTATTTTCATACTCGAAATTAGCACAAAGTGAAGACCCGCCATTTACTTTTAAGGTCATGATCATTCAGACCTATTGGCCGGGTGCAACAGCGGAAGAGGTGTCTTTACAAGTCACAGATCGCATTGAAAAAGAACTCATGACCACGGGCAATTATGAGCGCATTATGGCGTTTTCACGTCCAGGTGAGTCTATGGTGACCTTTGTTGCCAAAGATTCTTTGCGTTCAAAAGATATTCCAGACGTTTGGTATACGGTGCGTAAAAAGGTGAATGACATTCGTCATCAGTTGCCTAGTGGGGTGCAAGGGCCATTTTTTAATGATGAATTTGGCGATACCTTTGGCAATATTTATGTACTGACAGGCAAAGACTTTGACTATGCCACGCTGAAAGACTATGCCGACCGTTTACAACTGCAATTGCAACGCGTGCGGGATGTCAGCAAAGTCGATTTGATTGGCCTACAAGATCAAAAGATTTGGATTGAAATGTCCAATACCAAGGCTGCCCAATTGGGTGTGCCTGTTTCTGCGATTCAGCAAGCCTTACAACAGCAAAATACAGTGGCCAGTGCAGGCTTTTTTGAAACGCAGTCAGACCGCATTCAAGTGCGTGCCAGTGGTAGTTTAAAAACGGTTGAAGAACTGAAAAAAATGCCCTTACTGGTAAATGGTCAAACCATTCAATTGGGCGATGTGGCTGATATTTACCGTGGCTTTAGCGATCCAGCACAGCCTCGTATGCGTTTTATGGGTGAAAATGGCATTGGTATTGCGGTGTCTATGCGCAAGGGTGGAGACATTCTGGCATTGGGGAAAAACCTCGAAACTGAATTTGCACAACTGCAAAAATCATTACCACTGGGCATGAAATTACAGAAGGTTTCAGACCAGCCTGTGGCAGTAAAGCGCAGTGTAAACGAGTTCATGAAAGTCTTGGCAGAAGCGGTGATTATTGTTCTGCTGGTGAGCTTTTTCTCTTTGGGCTTTCGTACAGGATTGGTGGTGGCATTTTCCATTCCATTGGTCTTGGCCATGACCTTTGCGGGCATGAATATGCTCGATGTCGGCTTACACAAAATTTCTCTAGGGGCTTTAATTCTAGCCTTGGGTCTGTTGGTCGATGACGCCATTATTGCCGTAGAAATGATGGCAATTAAAATGGAGCAAGGCTATAGCCGTATACAAGCGGCTGGTCATGCATGGCGTACCACAGCATTTCCAATGTTAACGGGAACCTTGATTACTGCAGCGGGCTTTTTACCGATTGCCACGGCTGCATCGAGTACTGGTGAATATACCCGCTCAATTTTCCAAGTGGTCACGATTGCACTGATTGTGTCGTGGTTTGCGGCAGTCCTATTTGTGCCTTATTTAGGAGACAAACTGCTCCCCGATTTTAATAAAGACCTGGTACAAAAAGCGCCGTGGTATGCACGCTTGTTGGCACGTTTAAGAAAACAACCTGAGCCTGCACCTGTGGTTCATCATGCTGGTGAGCATCATGATCCTTATCAAACCAAGTTTTATCAGGGCTTTAAGCGATGGGTGAATATTTGTGTGACCTATCGTAAAACTGTGATTGCAACCACGGTGGCCATTTTTGTGTTGTCAGTGATGATGTTTAAACTGGTGCCACAACAATTTTTCCCACCGTCGAACCGTGCCGAAATTTTAGTCGATATTAAACTTGAAGAAGGGGCATCTTTAAAAGCCACTGAAGCTGCTGTACGTAAAGTCGAGTATTTTTTATCGAAACAACAAGGCATTGATAACTTTGTGGCTTATGTCGGCACTGGTTCACCACGTTTCTATTTGCCCTTAGATCAACAATTACCACAGGCTAGCTTTGCACAATTTGTCGTGCTGGCATCATCACTCGATGATCGAGATGAAATTCGCCGTAATTTGAGTGACAAAATTCGTGTGCTGTTACCTGAGGCGCGTACACGGGTGTCTTTATTGGAAAATGGCCCACCTGTGGGCTATCCATTACAATTTCGAGTCTCAGGTGAAAACTTGGACGTAGTGCGTGAATGGGCACAAAAAGTCGCAGCTACAATTAGTGCGAATCCAAATAGTACCAATGTCCATTTAGATTGGGGCGAGCCAAGTAAAGTTATTCAACTGAACATCGATCAAGATCGTGCACGCCAATTGGGCATCAGCAGTTTAGATTTATCTAATTTCTTAAGCAGTGCAATTAGCGGTGCATCAGTCAATCAATACCGTGAAAAACGTGATTTGATTGAAATCCGTATGCGCGGCGACCAAGTTGACCGTGTTGATGTAGGTTCACTCAGTAGTTTGGCTGTACCTACGGCGTCAGGTCAATCTGTACCTTTAGCGCAAATTGCTAAAATTGAATATGCGTTTGAAGACGGTTTGATCTGGCATCGTAATCGGTTACCGACCATTACTGTACGGGCGGATATTCGTAGTCAACTACAGCCTGCAACGGTGGTCAATGAGCTTGCAGAGCCATTGGCAAAATTGCGTGCAGCACTACCAAATGGTTATTTGCTGGAAGTGGGTGGCACAGTAGAAGAGTCTGCAAAAGGTCAATCTTCTGTGAATGCAGGTATGCCAATGTTCCTTGCTGTGGTGCTGACCTTGCTGATGATTCAGCTCAAAAGTATGTCGCGAACCTTTATTGTGTTTTTGACTGCACCACTGGGCATTATTGGCGTAGTTTTATTCTTGCTACTTTTTAATAAGCCATTTGGTTTTGTGGCCATGTTGGGCACCATCGCGCTGTCAGGGATGATCATGCGAAACTCACTGATTTTGATTGATCAGATTGAACAAGATATCCAAGCAGGGCATGATCCTTGGGATTCAATTCTGGATGCGACGGTACGTCGTTGTCGTCCGATTGTACTCACAGCATTGGCTGCGGTTTTGGCCATGATTCCATTATCGCGCAGTATTTTCTTCGGTCCGATGGCCGTTGCGATTATGGGCGGTTTGATTGTTGCGACACTGTTAACATTATTCTTCTTGCCAGCCTTGTATGCACAGTGGTTTAAGGTGAAAAAAAGTCCTGAGAAAGTGTAAAAATGGGTGCGAAATATTGTTTTTTTCAATATAGTAGCACCTAAATCTTTGCTGAAAATTTTTATAAGACAAACACTGTTCGGGGTAAAGATTCACAGGGCAGTGTATGGGGTTAAATCAGACATGACGACAGATAAACTGATCAAGTATCGGCGCTATATTGCGATTTCTTACGTCTTCATGTTTTTGGCGATTTTTACCGTGGTTAGTGGGGTGTTAGCGTATTGGCTGGCACGTAAAGTCACACAGGTCGATTCCGCTGAAGTTTGGTTACAAGCACAGGCATTTTGGGTGATGCGTAGTATCGTAATTTTCACTATTTTGGCTTTGTTTGCAGCACTTTGGTTTATTCCACTCTTCTTCTTTTATTGGGACAGCGCGCTATGGGTAACAGGTTGCACTGTTGCTGGCGTTATTTTTAGTGCCATTGCATTTTTATATTTGTTAAATGCATGGGTACAAGGCTTATCTAAATTCTTTAAAAATAAAGCAGTTTTTTAACTCGTCTTTATTTTTTTCATTGCTGACCCTTGAAAAAATGGTTTGATCCCCCAATTTCAGACCACAGCCCAGTATTAAATAAATTCCGTGAGGAGCATCGCCAGACATGGCTAAACGTGATTATTATGAGGTTTTAGGCGTATCTAAAACCGCAGGTGATGATGAAATTAAAAAAGCCTACCGTAAGTTGGCGATGAAGTATCACCCTGACCGTAACCCAGATAACCCAGAAGCTGAAGAGAAATTCAAAGAAGCTGCTGAAGCTTATGAAGTTCTTTCAGACAGCGAAAAGCGTAGCATGTACGACCGTATGGGCCATCAAGCATTTGAAGGCGGTATGGGCGGCGGTGGTGGCTTTGGCGGTGGTTTCAGCGCTGAAGACATTTTCAGCCAGTTCGGTGACATTTTCGGTGGTGCTTTTGGTGGTGGTGGCCGTGGTGGTCAGCAACGCGCACGCCGTGGTTCAGACTTACGTTATGTGATGGAACTCACCCTTGAAGAAGCGGTGAAGGGCGTGAAAAAAACCATTACGTTCACTGCGCCTGCGCCGTGTGAAACTTGTGATGGTAAAGGCTCTAAAAATCCTAACGACGTTGAAACCTGTAAAACCTGTCATGGCGCGGGTCAAGTGCGTATGCAGCAAGGTTTCTTCTCTGTACAGCAAACCTGTAATACGTGCCGTGGTCAAGGCAAAATCATTAAGAACCCATGTAATACATGTCATGGTTCAGGTGTGTCTGACCGTCAGCAAACTTTGGAAGTCACTATTCCTGCAGGCGTAGACAATGGCGATCGCGTACGTTTAAGCGGTAAAGGCGAAGCGATTCGTGACGGCCAATCAGGCGACTTGTACGTAGAAGTGGTTGTCCGTGAACACGAGATTTTCCAACGTGATGGTGCAGATCTGTATATGGACGTGCCTGTAAGCATTGCTGATGCGGCTTTAGGTAAAGAAATTCAGATTCCAACACTCGATGGCCGTGTCAGCTTGAAAGTGCCTGAAGGTACGCAAACTGGTAAGTTATTCCGTTTACGTGGCAAAGGGGTAAAACCTGTACGTACCAGCATGCAAGGTGATTTACTTTGCCGTATTGTGGTGGAAACACCTGTGAATTTGACTACTCGTCAACGTGAGTTACTCAAAGAATTACAAGCGAGTATGGAAAGTGAAGAAGGCGGTAAATCTTCTCCGAAGAAAAAATCGTTTTTAGATCGCTTATTTGACTAAGTCATGCAGTCAATGCCATCGAAAGCATAAAAAAAAGCGCCTCAAGGCGCTTTTTTTTATGTGCTTAAACAGCCTTAAGGTTGCTTTGGCGCACCGTTAAGTAAGCTGTCATAGTCCATATCCGTTTTTTGGATAATCGCCAGTAGTTTGAGCTGATGTTTCGCTTCGGCTTCATAACCATTAAATGCCAGCATTTTAGCGTATTTAATGATGTGATAACGGGTTGGATAGCTACGTGCCATTTCACCTGCCATTTGCAGTTGTTGTGGGCTTAACTGGGTAAACGGATCAATCAGAATAAAATTAATCCGTTGATCCAATTCGGTTAGTACATAAATTCGATCATGATTGGTGATTTTTTCAGGCTGTAGTTCATTTTTATAGACATTGCCCAACTTCGGCACCAGCGTGTCGTAATCACGGTAGACCAAGGCCAACATGGCTAAACCAAAAACCAAAATCAGTTTATTGCCCAGTGCAGGCAGTGCTACGGTTTTGGTTTGTGCATATTGCGCTTGTAGCGTACCCAAAATAAAGCCTGCAGGAATCAAGAAGAATGCATAATTTTGTGGAAATTCGAGCATCATGTGAATGATGAATGCACCGAGCATCAACAAGGCAACCACAGACTCCGCTGAGTTCACTTGGCGGTGTAATTGAATGAGCCAATACGCCAGATAAGCAAAAAATGGAATCGCAACGATAAAGCCATTCCATAGAATAAAATCGAGGACAAAGTTATGTGCGCTACGAATCCACACAGGTCCTTGGAAATGCTCTGAGATGCTGACAAAAGCGGTACTGGTTTGGTACCAACCATAGCCAAACCACGGCTGTGCGGCGACTGCATGCACCATCTGTTGCCAAATCGCCAAGCGAGACATATCGCCACCGGCACGTTGAGCCAGATCACGACCTTGAATCACGTTCATATTGGCGCTGTCGGCCAGTAATTGTGTCACATGTGGAAGCACCACAATTAAGCCTAGAAACAGACCAAACCACGCCAGACTATAAAACCAGCGTAAACGAACCTGATGGCGGAATTGTTGGTAGGCAAGGTACAGCAGAATGCAAATACTCGCGACCCATGAGGTACGCGATTGACTCAGTACAACACCGATTAAAATTGGCAAAGCGGCCAGCACTAACCAACGTGTGGCAAGGGCTTTTTTCTCATATAAATACAGCGTTGCCATTAAGGCCATGAGCAAGAAGGTTGCCATTAAGTTGGGCTGGGCAAAATTGGCAAATGGACGCGTCGTACCACTGATATTCATCATGATGGCATTTAAAGGCTCATCAAAATTCAGCGCTTGGCAAATCGCAATCAAACCAGTTGCCACACCTGAAATTAAGAAGCTAAAACTTAAATAACGAAAAGTTTTTGCACGCTGTTCTGGGCCTCGAGACAGATTAAAGCCCAAGGTCATTGAGAGCCAAAAAGCAGCGATGTACAGAAATCCGAGGAATGCGATACTAAAAAAGTACACATGGCCGAATGCCAATTGAATAAAAGGCAACACGGCCAAAGCTAAAAAGGGCAAGCCAATTTTAGGAAGATACAATTTGTCTTTGACGCAGGCCGCCATCAAAAACATCAGGGAGATAAACGCATATAGCTCACCGGTATAGGTGACCCAAGGTCGGTAATGGACTGGCATTAGCCATGCGAAAAAAATGCATATTGCAGCACAAGCAAACAGGACGTTTTTCATGCTCATTCAGTATAAAAAAAACTCGCCTATGATACATCGAAAATCACTTAAAAAATGCAATACAGATGAGGCTGCGATAGGGGATTTCATCCGTGCGTGAGTGCAACAGAGCAAGCGATGAAAAAAGCATAATTTTTTTGTGTCAAACTTAGCCAAAGTCAGGAGTTTTGCTATAGTAAGGGCAATTTTGAATCTAGCATTAGGAAAATGTTATGTCAGCAACTCCACGCATTGGCATTTTAGGGGCAGGTGGCCGTATGGGTCGTATTCTTATTCAAGCTGTTGAACAAGCAGGTTTTAAACTTGCAGCAGCTGTAGAACGTCCAGAAAGCTCACTTTTGGGTGCAGACGCAGGCGAACTTGCTGGCATTGGCCGTCTAGATGTGAAAATTGTCGGTAGTTTAGAAGAAGTTGTGAAGGACTGTGATGTCGTGATTGATTTCACTGCACCTGTAGCTACCGTCAATCACCTCAAAATTTGCCGTGAACATGGTGTCGCAATCGTGATTGGTACCACAGGCATGAATGATGAACAAAAAGCCTATTTAGATGCATCTGCAACAGAAACGCCCGTGGTTTATGCAGCCAACTATTCAGTCGGCGTGAATGTTTCAATCAAACTGTTGGAACTGGCATCAAAAGTATTTGGTGACACAGTAGATATCGAAGTGATTGAAGCACATCACCGTCATAAAGTTGACGCGCCATCAGGTACTGCACTGATGATGGGTGAAGCGATTGCTGAAACTTTGGGTCGTGACTTAAAACAAGACGCCGTATATCACCGTGAAGGCCATACTGGTCCACGTGAGCGCCAAAGCATTGGTTTCCAAACCATTCGTGGTGGCGATATCGTCGGTGAGCATACGGTGATGTTTATTGGTGAAGGTGAACGTGTGGAAATTACGCATAAAGCGACCAACCGTATGAACTTTGCTGCGGGTGCAGTACGTGCAGCCGCTTGGGTCGTAGGCCGTGAAGCGCGTAAGTATGATATGAAAGATGTACTTGGATTTAACGATATTCAAGTATAAAAGCACTTCAAAATCCGCTATAAAAATAAAAGAAAACTAAAAAGACGAATAATTGGAATGAAAATAGCTTTGTTGATGGCCTGTGTACTCGCATGTTCTGCGACTACACAGGCAGCACCTACAGATAACGTTAAGCTCAGTATTAATAAAAACAATATTAAAGTTTGGACGATTCAAGACAGCCAAAACCCAATCATGATGTATAAAGCAGAAACCACGCTTAATGTTCCCATTGAACAAGCTGTGGCGCTGATTTTAGACGTGGATCATGCAATGGAATGGGTGCCTTTTTTAAGTCAAATGAAAGTCTTATCGCGCGATGACAAAAAAGGTGAATTCCAACTGTATATGGTGTTGGATTTTCCATTTCCTTTAAAAGACCGCGATTTGGTTGTGCAAGGTAAAATGAGCAAAGATGCACAGGGCATCATTAGCATACAAAATAAAGCCATTAAAAAAGGCTATATGCTGAATAAAAACTACGTCCGACTGAATCAGTATGAAGGCGATTGGTCGTTTCAGAAATTAGGCCCACAAAAAGTCAAAGTATCGACCTATGGTTATGCCAATCCTGAAGGGGCTATTCCCTTGTCAGTCGTGAATATGTTTGTTCAACAGCAGCCTTATCAAATGCTGCAAAAAATGAAAGTAGAGCTAGAAAAACCAAAGAATTTCGCGCCCTTACCTGACATTTTAAAGTAGTGTTTAAAACTTTCTTTCCGGTGAACCCAATGTATACACGGTCAGTTGTTTCATCCGTTCAGGCTGAGGCAACTGTAGGCTAAGCAAGGTTTCTTCAGGTACTGCACCATTTGCCTCTGCTGATGGCGCCAGTTTAATTTGAAACTGCTGAGCACTGTTTTGTTCACAGTTAAAGCGCAATTTTTTTTGACTCGGCATGAGACGGGGTTGATAAGATGTCTGCGCCTGATACACATATAAGCGCTGACTGGCAACATGCTGTAATGCAGGCTGAATATGCCAGAGTTGATATTGGGTCAGATTTTGGGTTTTTAAAAAGCCTTCAATTAATGCACTACAAATAAAATGTTGCTGTTGAGCGACGGTATTGCCTTGTGGCTGGCAAGCTGAAAGTGCAATTGCACAACTGAATAGGCTGAGCGCTGTGGCTATTGTTCTCATGAATCGCTCCTGTATCCTTTTGAAAAACTGTACAGAAAGCTTAAATATGTTAGTGTTTAGGATACAGATACAGAAAATATAAAAAAACGGGTACAGATATGGCATTTCAATATCAGCTGCTGGCACAGCAGCTGAGGCAGAAAATATTGGCTGGGGATATTGTTGCGGGGCAGCGCTTAGCTTCATTACGTCAATTTTCTGAGCAGCATAACATTAGTCTAAACACAGCAAAAAGCTGTTATGAAATGCTCGAAGCGCAAGGGCTGATTTATGTGAAAGCTAAGTCTGGCTATTTTGTACAGCGTCCCTCGACTGTGTCAGGTTGTGCTATTGATGCCCCAAAGCATCCAGATTTCAAGTCGGAAATGCGTGAAGTTTCCAATTTAGCACTGCAAATTGAAATTCATGAAGCCGCTATCAATAGCAAGCTCATTCATTTAGGATCAATTCAGCTTTCTCCGAATTTAGTCCCAGCCAAAGCATTAAGTCGTTCGATTCAACGTGCCTTAAAGTACAGCAAGCCTGAAGATTTTCTATATAGCGACCGCCAAGGGCATATTCGACTGCGTGAAGCACTGTCTGCCCATTGGGCTGAAGATGGCTTTCATATTGCCCCTGAATTGATTTATATCAGCAATGGTTGCATGCCAACATTGGCCGTTATGATTCAAAGCTTGACGCGTGAAGGGGATGGCGTGATTGTGCCAACCCCTAACTATAATGGGCAATTGCAGATGCTGGCCTTACTCAATCGTAAAATTGTGGAGATTCCTGCCAATACGGAAGGTTTTGACTTGGTGCGATTGGAACAAGCCATGCAACAGTCAGGGGCTAAAGTTTGTTTACTCACTGCAAATTATCAAAATCCCTTGGGCTTTTGTTTGAGTAATGCAGATAAAGAAAAAATTGCGCAATTGGCTGCCAAATATCAATGCTATGTGATTGAAGATGATATTTATGCCGAATGTAGCTTTAGCATGCAGCGACCGCTTCCGATTCAGTATTGGGATCAAGAGGGTTATGTGGTGTATTGCGGTTCTGTCTCCAAGTCATTATCACCTTCTTATCGCGTGGGATGGTTTTGTTTGCCTACACGCTTAAAACCAATGCATGCAAAAATTATTCTGCGCAATGTCTCAGTCAATACACCGCTGCAATTGGGCTTGGCAGATTTTATCTTTAGCCGCGAATATCGTCAGCACTTAACGGCATTACGCCCCCAGTTACAACAACAGGTACAGCAGTACCGTCAGTTTATTGCGCAGGCTTTTCATGGCATAGATTTTCGTCTTAATGATCCACAAGGGAATTATGCATTGTGGCTTCAATTTCCAGATCAGATTAATAGTTTAGCGCTGTATTATTTTGCTGCCGAACAAGGGATTAATTTGGTGCCGGGAATTTTATTTGGTGAAGACAGGCGCTATAACAATTGCATCCGCCTCAATGCAGGGCATGAGCTATCGTTTGAGGTTCAGCAAGCTATTCAGTTACTCGCAGATTGGGTTCGGGCAGAGCTGGACAATCAAGCGGTTGCTTAAATATCGAAAGCAATACTTATGCTATGTCGATATAAAAAAGCCTGCAGTGATGCAGGCTTTTTTAGTTTAGATTTGATCGCGCAGGGCCTAAAAATCTGCTTTGAGTACCACACGGTAGCGTACTTTACCTGAATGTAATCGTTCAATCGCCTCATTAATTTGTGACATAGGGAACAATTCAATTTGTGGTGCAATATTTTTACGCGCGGCAAATTTTAACAGTTGGCGCAAAGCGGCAGGTGAACCTGTTGGCGAGCCAGTGACCGATTTAGAACCACTGATGAGCGCACCTGCTGGAATTTGCATGGGTTCGAGTGCCAGCCCAAGCATGTGAATAGCGCCATTGGGTGCTAAAGTCGCAAGATAAGCCTGCCAGTTTAATGTGACATTCACGGTACTCAGTAAGAGGTCAAATTTGCCACGATGTGCTTTGAGTGCATTAGTATCACGGCTACTGACCACATGATCAGCGCCCATGGCTTTAAGCTCCTCTGTTTTATCTAAACTAGAGGTAAATGCAGTAATTTCACAGCCCCAAGCTTTAAGTAGTTTAATCGCCATGTGGCCAAGACCACCAATACCGATGACCCCGACATGATGAATGGCTTGAATCTCGTGTTTTAAAATGGGATCGAATACCGTGATGCCACCGCAAAGCAGTGGGCCTGCAGATTCAGGATCAAGATCATCCGGCAGAGGAATGACCCATTGCCAACCAGCACGGACTTTATCTGCAAAACCGCCTGCATGGCCAACAATTGTTGCAACTTTGTCACCAGTACACTGTACTTGCTGTCCTGCTACGCATGGGTCACAGCATTGGCAACTCTCAGCAGTCCAACCCACACCAACACGCTGACCTAATTTTAATCCTTTGGCTTCTGAACCTAAACGTGCAATGGTGCCAATAATTTCATGGCCAGCTACAACAGGATAAACAGCAGAGTTCCAGTCATTATCAATAACCGAAAGATCTGAATGACACAGGCCACAGTATTCAACTTTAATTTCGACCTGATGTGCGAGTAATTCACCCGCATCAAATTGATAAGGCTGTAGTGCTTCACCTGCCAGCATGGCTGCATAGGCATGAATGGTATTTTCACTCATCTCAACGCTCCTTTTTTGAGAGGATTTGATATTTAAAGTCACAACTATTTTCATGGTCATTGACCATGCCCACAGCTTGCATAAAGGCATAACAAATCGTTGGCCCTACAAATTTAAAGCCTTGCTTTTTTAGGCTTTTGGACATGGCTTGGCTTTCTATTGTTTGAGCTGGCGCTTGATAATAGTTGGGCACATCATTGCACAGTGTTGGTTGGACTGAAAATGACCACAACCATGCCACAGGGTCGATACCCGCGAGTTTTAAATTTTGCCATGCAATGGCGTTGCTACGAATGGCCTGTAATTTACCTAGGTGACGAATCACATTTGGGTCTTTGACAATGTTTCCCAGTTGCGTATCGCTCATATTGGCAATGCTGGCGATATCGTGTTGAAAAAAATGTTGGCGATATGCCTGACGTTTTTTAAGTACGGTGATCCAAGATAGCCCAGCTTGCTGGCCTTCTAAGCACAACATTTCAAACAGTTGTGCTTCATCATGTAGCGGGTGCCCCCATTCATGATCGTGGTATTGGATATACAACGGGTCTTGTGTACACCACGCACAGCGTTGGGCGCTCATGGTTTTGAGTTGATCCAATTAAAGCTTAAATTCAGACCATTGGTCATTTTGATTGTCCCAATAAGACAGTGCCGCTTGATCTAAGTCACTAAATTGAATCCATACATCTTTGCCCGCTTTGTCTGCATAGCCTGTACTGATCATGAGTGCTTCTTCGGTAATTTCCATAATCCAGCCTTGATGGGTCTGTCCAGCCACGGTGATTTTTTGTTGGTTACCTGATTCTGCAAATTCAACAAGGCGGCTGATCAGTGCTTCTGACATGAATGTTTCCTGATAATTAACGTAAATAAGGGAAGGGGTTAACTGCACCTCGGCCTTTGCCATTTAAGTAAATACCATAGTGTAGATGTGGGGTGGTATGGCGAGCGTTGCCGGTATTACCCACATAGCCTATGAGATCACCTTTTTTGACATAATCTCCGACTTTAAGTCCACGCTTATGGTCATCTAAATGTGCATAGTAATGCCAAGAGCCTGCTGGCCCGATTATCCATACCACTTTACCACCCAAATTGTTATTGCGTAAGTCGGCAATCAAGCCTTCGGTGGCGGTGTAGACTTTCGTTCCACGTGGAGCCAAGATATCTATCCCTTCATGTGTACGACCACTGCTACGTGATGCACCCCAAGTATCTTTTAAATTTTTGGCTTTAATATCGTCTACAGGCACTGGCAGTTTGGTTGGCAAGCGCATCTGTTGGAGTTTTTGAATTTGTGCGGGGGGCAGTGGTTTGGAGGATGCTGGTGGTGTGCTGGTACAAGCGGCCAGCCAAAGCAGATTCATTCCTAAAATGACAATTGCAATCCAGCGCAGCACGGCAATCCCTCTATGATCTAATTGGATGTGCCGAAGCACTGTGTTCTGACTATGTCATAGATTGATGGCTGAGATCAATTTTTTCATTGCGGTTGGAATTCCGAGTGCAGATGCGGCTTGTGGTGTTAGCCATTGCGCATTGAACTCGATTGCCAAATGTTCTTTTTGATCTGGAGGAAGTTCAACGGCAATCGCATCAAGGTGCCAGGTAAAATGGGTAAAGCTATGTGAAATTTGTGCACGAGAAATTTCTTTTTTCAGTGCATAGCGTTGCAATTCATTTTGGAAATCAAGTGAACTTTCATAAATTGGCAAACACCATAAACCACCCCATAAGCCCTGATTTGGACGCTGTATCCAAAGCCATTCTCCAGCAGATTGAATCAACAAGACTTGTGCTTCTTTAACTGGAACAGGCTTTTTGGCTTTTTTAAATGGCAGTTCAGTTTCAATGCCTTGCTGATGCGCCTTGCAATGCTGCTGCATTGGGCAATAGAGGCAAAGCGGTTTTTTGGGCGTGCAGACGGTTGCACCTAAATCCATAATTGCTTGCGTATAGTCATGATTACGCTCAGTAGGACATAACTGCGTTGCTAAAGCCCACATTTCACGTTCATGTTGTGGCTTAGACAGGTCATCTTCAATGGCAAAAAAGCGTGAGAGCACACGTTTAACGTTGCCATCCATAATCACGCCGTATTCACGTAAGCCCAGAGACATTAAGGCCCCAGCGGTTGAACGACCAATGCCAGGCAGTTCAATCCATTGTTCTAAATTGCTAGGAAATGCTCCTTTTTGCGCGACAATGCCAGCTGCTTTATGTAAATTTCGCGCGCGGGCATAGTAGCCTAAACCAGCCCAATAAGGCGCCACATCATCCCAGCTGGCACGACCTAAGTCCTGTACAGTGGGAAAACGCATAATAAAACGCTCAAAATACTGCAAGACGGTTTTGACCTGCGTTTGTTGGAGCATTATTTCAGACACCCAGACTTTGTATGGATCATCGACAACTTGCCAAGGCAAATCATGGCGACCATGAACATCAAACCAAGCCAGTAAAGCATCTGAAAATTTAAAAGACATGGAACATCATTAATACAGTGAAAAACGCGCTTTATTGTAGACCATTCAAATTTGATGCGCTTTGATTTAACTTTAAAATTGTAAAATCAATAATGAATTTAGTGTTTATTATTGTTTTATTTAGATATTTTCTTAGGGTTAAGTGAAATGGCATAAAACTATTGAATATGACTAGTTAAATAAATGTGAAACTTGAGCATTTCTATGAAAATATAAGATTATGATTTAAAAAGGAAACTACAAGTATTTCGCATAATATGGATGAGGTTAATTTTAGAAATCGTTAACTTAAACCTAGGGTTGAGATCGATGTGCATTCTAATTTGTAGGTATTAAAAATAATGGGAATTGCTGAATATTCAAAAAGACATTATGTTCAAATTAGTCTGATCATTATATTTTCCTCATTCACAATACATACTTTAAGAGAGCATTTTTTTCTAATTAATAAAGCTAAAGAACTATCAAAAAATCATCAGAATATATATTTAGGATGCTTGTATTTGGAAAAAGCATTTTCAACTAAGCATGGAATCGAAAGACATGATGTCAATATAAATGGTGAGAAGCTTTTACTTCAAAATATGAATATTCATGGTTTTCCATTTCACTATAAGTATTTTGTTTTTCAACAAAAAATTAAGCATAAAACCTGCTATAAAGTTCGATATATTCAAGTGAATTATCTACTCGCAAACAGAACATATATTTATGATTTAGTAGAATAAATCTGTCATAAGGATCATTAATCTATTGAACCAAATGGCTGTTATTAGAAATCTAAAGTGCTCATGTCGGATAGGAATCGTTGTTCACGATTTAGTTAGATTAAGTGCCCATGAATATAAGCATAAATATCAACATTCTAAAAGCGTAGAAAAAAAGATACAGGCCCCAATAGGACCTGTATCTAAACATCGTTACTCAAAAATTAAGGCTGTGCTATGTTGCCCCAGCGCTGATCAAGGACTAAGTCTTGGTTGTCATAATAGGGGATAATGTGAATATGCAAATGCTCAGCTTCTGTGCCAAATGCATGACCGTCATTAAAGCCAATATGAAAACCCGCTGGCTGATGAATTAAATTTAATTCATTGCGCGCTTGTTCCAATAAAGACATTAAGCTTTTACGTTCTTTGTCAGTGATTTCAAAAAATGAACTGACATGACGTATTGGAATAATGACACAATGTCCTTTAGATAGGCTTTGGGGTTCTGGGAGAATCAATCCAAATTCATTTTGTGCCAGTACTGCATAATCATTGTAGTCACAATAAGGGCAGTGCGTATTCATTGTTCTATCCTCCTTCGAATCAGTGGATATTCAAATTATAAACTTAAATTTACTCAGCAGTTTTAAGATTGCGGTCGAGTAAATCGTACATGGCAGCCAGACTCTTTTTTTCTGCTTCGGCGTTATAGCCTAAGTCAACGCCATTGGCTTGAGCACGTTCATCTGCTAATGGATTTGAGAATCCATGTTTAGCATCTTCATATACAATGACGTCATGCTCAACCTGAGCGCTAAACATTTCTTCTTTAAATTTTGCGACATCATCTAGACTAACCATGCTGTCCTCTGCACCATGGAGGACCAAAATTTCTGCCTGAACTTGACCTGCTTGTGCAGGCGTTTGTGCAGATAAATTGGCATGGAATGTTGCAACAGCTTTGAGCTGTGCACCAGAGCGCGCCAAATCCAATACAACTTTGCCTCCATAGCAAAAACCAATCGCACCCAGTTGGGATGCATCCACTTCTGCTTGAGATGCAAGACAGTTCAGTGCTGCTGTAGCACGATCTACAATGGTATTGCTTTGCTCGAAAGTTTGCATCATCCAAGCATAGGCTTGTTTTGCATCTGTGGTGACGTTTTTATTGCCGTACATGTCGAGGGCCAAAGCGGCATAGCCATGTTCTGCTAATTCTCGTGCGCGCTGCTCTGTATAGTCATTTCGTCCCCACCATTCAGGTGAAACCAGTACGCCAGGTACGACTTGATCTGTTTCAGGTGTGGCAAAATATCCAATTAAAGTTGTTCCATCTACCGCCTTATATTGAATTTCACGTGTTTTTATTTTCAGAGCCATGAAGCCAAATCCTTGTTCCAATACGAATGCAAAGATTAAAGCATAAAAATATGATTTATTTATGATAAATGCGTAAATTGCAGGCTAATAAATTAGGGTAAAAGTACACTATCCTGCACGGAATATAGAGCTGACTTAGGGCTGAGGCAGGCTTATCATCCCGTAGGGCAATAAGCCAAAATTGTAATGAATTATTTAGAATTCACGTTGAGTAACTCAACATCAAAAATTAAGGTGCTATTGGGTTCAATGACATCACCTGAACCAATTTGACCATAGGCCAAATTTGCAGGAATAAAGAAGCGATATTTCGCGCCTTCTTTCATCAGTTGTAAGCCTTCCGTCCAGCCTTGAATCACTTGGCTGACTTGAAAGTTAGCGGGGTGGTTACGTGCAATTGAACTGTCAAAAACAGTATCATCAATTAAGCGACCTTCATAATTGACGGTCACATTTGAATTGGCCTTAGGCGATTTGCCGGTTCCCTCTTTGATGACAATATATTGCAAACCAGACTTGGTGGTTTTAACCCCTTCTTTTTTGGCATTTTCAGCTAAAAATGCAGTACCAATTTTTGCATTTTCGTCGGCTTTTTGTTTTAGCTCGATCAATTGTTTCGCTTCTGCTCGACGCTTAAATTGGGTCAATACACGCGTCATTTCTTCGTCAGTTAAGGTTGCAGTTTGCCCTTGAGATGATGCTTTTAAGCCCTGTACAAAGGCATCAAGATCCATATCTTTCATGGCATCGGCATTACTACGACCCATTAAGTAACCAAAGCTATAGCCCACTTGTTCGGCAGTGCTACTTTGCGTATTAATGTCTTTTGCGAAGGTCGTGCCACTCAAAAGTGCACAGCATAGCAGGCTTATTTTAATTTTCATGTTGTTTATTTCCAGAAGAAATGAAGGAGAGCAAATGCTCTCCTTGGAATCATTTTTGTTATTTCACTTTAATCAATTCAACATCAAAAATAAGCGTGCTATTTGGTGGAATTGTGCCAGGAACGCCGTTTTCACCATAACCTAATTTTGCTGGAATATAGAGTGTTGCTTTACCGCCTTCTTTCATCAATTGTAAGCCTTCAGTCCAACCAGGAATCACTTGATTCAGTGGGAACTCAATTGGCTCTCCGCGCTCAATTGAACTATCAAAGACTTTACCATCGACCAATTGGCCTTTGTAGTGGACTGTCACGATCGAATTGGCTTGAGGCTGTTTCCCTGTACCTTCTTTCGTAATTTTATACTGTAAGCCAGATGTGGTTGTTACAACACCTGGTTTCTTAGCATTTTCAGCAAGGAAGGTGTCGCTAGCAACTTGTACTTGTTGCACTTGATCATGCTGTTTTTGTTGCATGTCTTTTTGGAACTGTACATAGGCTTGTTGTAATTCTTCTTCTGTATAAGCTGGTTGGGTGCGAGCATGGCCTGCACGAACACCTGTCACAAAGCTATCAATATCGAGCTCTGGAGGAGTTTGGTGAGCAACTTCATAGCCCAATGCATAGCTAATTTTTGCGACAGCAGAGGCATTGGCTGCAGGTTGAGTTGAAGTCGCAGCCTGTACAGCTGGTTTTTGTGACGCAAAATACACTGGAACAAGTGCAGCACCGCCTAGTACAACAGCGACAGCAATGGGTAGGGCCTTACTCATAAAATTTCCCAAATTATTCTAAATCTATAAAGTTGCTGAAAGATTAGCAGACTTTTCCAGCTGTGGTGCAATAGCTTGTGTGAATTACACCTGATTTGAGCTGGAAAACTCATCATAGTCATGTCATATAAAATATTCTATAACAGACTGAATGTATAAAACATTTATCATACAAATAAAATGGATTTAATCGCCTATTCTACTGTGCTTTAAAGTCTTTGCTGGTATAAAAAAACCAATGCAGTGCATTGGTTTTTAAACAATCAAGATTTAGTCCTGATCTTTATTGGCTTTATAACCATAAGAGTAATTATAGCCATAACCGTAGCCATAACCACCTGTGCCACGCTGAATATCATTCAGAATCACACCATTAATTTTGACACCCACTTGTTCAAAGCGGTTCATGGTCAATTCAAGCTCTTTCATTTGCGTTTTAGCAAAGCGTGCAATCACCAGATTTATACCAGTATATTGTGAAATGATAATACCATCGGTCACAGCCAACACAGGCGGTGTATCAATAATAATATGGTCATAGAGTGGTGAAAGTTGCTCTAAAAGTGCTGCGAATTTTGCAGAGCTGAGAAGTTCTGATGGATTCGTTGGGCTCTTGCCACGAGTAATTACACTTAAGCCAGAAATTTCAGATGGTTTGATAATCGCATCTAGATTCTGTTGGTTATTTAAGTAATCAGCAAGACCAGGGGTATTTTCAGTGTTGAAATATTTATGCAAATAACCGCGACGCATATCTGCATCAATAATCAATACGCGTTTATTGCTTTGCGCCAAAATTGCGGCCAAATTGGTCGAGATAAATGATTTACCTACTTCAGGTGCTGGGCCTGAAATCATAATTAAATTATTTTTGGCACTACTCATTGCAAAATGAATCGCGGTACGCATGCTACGTAGGCTTTCAATAGCAATGTCATCGTTATTTTTAACTGCAAGAACAGGAATAGTTTTCTTTTTCTTTAACAGTTTAATACGACTTTCTTGTACTGGTGAACGCGGTACAGTGGCATAAACAGGTAAATCAAGTTCATTTTCAATTTGTGATGAGTCTTTAATACCTGTGCGCATCATATTACGCAGTAATGCAAGGAGTGTACCTAAGAAGCCACCTACAAAAATGGATAAAACTAAAATGATTAATTTCTTGGGTTTGATCGGCTCTACAGGCTCGATCGCATGGTCTACGATGCGAACATTGCCAATTTCACCCGCTTTAGCAATACGCAGTTGTTGGTAAGAGTTTAGTAGGGAAGTATACAGTTGATTTTTCACTTCAACTTCACGATATAACTGCAAGTAACGACGTTGTAGGTCAGGCAGTTGCTTGAGTGTATTTTCTAATTCACCAATTTTTTTATTCAGCGCACTCAGCTGGGCCGTCATCTGTTGCATCACAGGATGTTCGTTCGTGTACTTCGCACCAGCTTCGGCAACTTTTTGCTCTAACTCTGCTTTTTGTGTTTCTAGGGTTACACTTTGTGTTAAGTAGAGTTCAGATTCTTTGGTGACATCAACCGTATTATATTGTTGACGGAATTTGTTAAATTCACGTTCAGCTGTATCCAGTTGTTTTTTTAATTCTGGTAATTGTTCATCCAAGAATTTTAGGGTTTGTGCACTTTCTGCAGAGCTACGATCAATATTCTGTTGTTTATAAACATCTAAGATGGCATTGAGTACTTTGGTGATATGTTCTTGATCTTGACCTTGATAATTAAGGCCAAGTACACCAGTTAGTTTTCCTTTTTCTGCAACAGAGTAGTCGTCAAGAATATTTTTTACTGCATTCGGAAGAGAAAGTTTTTGAATTATATATTGGTCATTGAATTGATCTTGACTAAATATGGTAACGATCCAAAGGCCTTCGGGTGTCGATACTCTATTTTCCTTATTTAGATCACCAGAAAATACAATTTGTTCTGTTTTTTTATCTGTAAGTGTGAACTTTGTATTTTGGAATTTGAGTTGTAATGGTTTATCTAGATAACTGTTAGGAACTGACAATTTTCGGATATCAAAAGCCTGCTCATTGTCTTTAAACACCACTGAATTTTTGAGATATTCTGTAGAGTAATCGTGCGGTGCAAATAAACGATTTGTAAAGGTATCTGAATTGCCTTGAATTGTGATATCTAAATTTAAATTTTGAATGACTGTGCCAAGTACTAGGCGTGAGCGTAAAAGTTCAATTTCAGTTTGAGCGGGTTGCTTTTGATCAATCATATTCGAAAGATCACCCAGTAAGGCTGCAGATGCCCCTTTACCTTCTTCTACTTGTACTAAAGCATCGACAGAATATGTATCTGGCGTGGTACGTAAATAGAGCAGGGCGCAGACCAAACTTAAAATAACGCAGAGCGCAATCAGTTTCCACTGAGCAATTAATGAGAAAAATAATTCTTTTAAGTCAATGGTATCTTCAGTATTGGTGTTTTGTTGGCTCATAATCGTCATTCAAAAATAATTAAATATGGTTTTTCCAGTCAGTGACACATTGCTGAATGAGTGCACAGGCTTCATTAAATGTTTCTTGATCCTTTTGATAAGGATCGGCAACGTTGCGTCCTTGCCAATGACCTAAGCGAAAGGTTTTTCCCTTGGCAAAAGGCCAAGTCTGCTCGACATGTTTTTGCTGATTTTGACTCATCACCAGAATCAGATCTGCTTGTTTGATGAGTTCAGCATTCAATTTACGCGCCACATGTGCCTGCATTTGAATCCCCAATTCCGCCATGCAATGTTGCGCTTTTTCATCTGCAGGATGCCCCACCAGACCTGAAATACCTGCAGAATGGATTTTTAAATGAGGAAGTTCCTGTTTAAAAAAATATTCTGCCATAGGACTACGACAAATATTACCAATGCAGACCACTAAGATATTTTGAATCTGCATTACTGACCTAACCGATCTAAGTTGGAAATTGCGCTAGAGAAGGGCAGTACTTGATTGACTACACGTTGCCAGCGCGCAAGCCCAGATGCATCTACATACACAATATCATTACTACGCATCTTGAACTGATTGGCCAAGCCAAAGTCACCAATGCTGGCTAAATTTAAATGATAAATTTCAGTTACTGGATGATCGGCACCACTACGTACGACGTAAATTTTGCCACGACTTGCAGAAAGTGGATTTAAACCTAAGCTTTCACCCAACACATCGCTGAGCGTCATCCCTTGATCACGCATTGGTAGGGATTGATTTTTTCCAGATTCACCCATCACATAAATCTTTTGGTTTTCACGTGAGTTGACGTAGAGCGTGTCATTTGGCTGAATCAGCAGGTTATGCAGAGAATAGCCTGCTTTTTCTAATTCAATACTATTGAGCGTATAGGTTTGTCCTTGGCGCACGAGGGTAATTGAAGTATTGTCACCAAATTGTGTATTTACCCCACCAGCAAGACCTAAGGCAGTATATACACTAACAGGTTGATCACTGAGGAAGAACTGTCCACCTTTCATGACATTACCCTGAACTGAGTAACGCTGGCCTTGATAGGATAAAACACGTGCGACTACATCAGGTGTTTTAAGATAACGTGACAATTGACTACGAAGTTCTTGGTTGACTTGGGCCAACGATTTACCTGAGGCTTTATAACGACCAATGACAGGGAATTGAATATAACCCTGCTGGTCAATTTGATAACCATTAGATTGAACACCAACGTCATTATTAATATTGTTTACTGGTGGTGTAATTTCTGGATAAGCCCATAAATAAATAGACAGAATATCGCCAGCACTGAGTTTATAATTGTTATGTGTGCGATTAAATAAATGCGCAAAACTTTGTTGATTAAATTGAGCAGGTTGAAAAGCAGGAAGAGATTCTTGTGTGATTTTTACCACATTAACCTGTGTTCCAAGTTCAGTTTGGTATAAACCTTCACTTGGTAAATCATAGGTTTGTAAGCCTGAAGTAATTGCACAGCCAGTCATTCCCAAGCTGAGAGCTGCGATTAAACTGTAACGGTATAAGTCCACTCTAAATCAAATCCTATTTATAAAAATAATTGGGTCACACACATACGGGTTAACAAAACCCCAAATATAGATTAAAACACGGTATGAATTTATACCATTATTGTGCGCTAATATAACACAAGAAAACTTTGCGTCGTAAGCTTTTCAAAAATATCTGATGTAAGCCAGTTCATCTGTTTTTAGGTGCTGCTTAATATGTATTTGAATATTGAACTGATTTATTAAAATAAGCATTTATAAATATTGTTAAGACTATTTCTATAATGTATCTCGGGTTGTATTCCAGTTGATTTATGTGGTGATCGCTTATTCTAGCGCATCATTTAGTAGCAAATTCTGCTATATTAGCAAGCTCATTATCATGTCATGATGATTCATCATCGATCGCATAGGCTTCTGTATGTTACAGCTTTCTGAACTAAAAATAGCAATTATTGGTCTAGGTTATGTGGGACTTCCTCTTGCAGTAGAATTTGGAAAAAAAGTACCCGTGGTGGGTTTTGATATCCATCAAAAGCGTATTGATGAGCTACAAAGCGGGCAGGATCATACTTTAGAAGTTTCACCTGAAGAATTACAACAAGCAGCACATTTAAGCTACACCACGAATTTACAGCAACTCGAAGACTGTAATTTCTTTATTGTTACTGTTCCGACCCCAATTGACGAATATAAACAACCAGATTTAACCCCATTGGTTAAAGCTTCAGAAAGCATTGCAAAAGTGTTGAAAAAAGGTGATGTGGTTGTCTATGAATCAACGGTTTATCCGGGTGCAACGGAAGAAGTTTGTATTCCTGTTTTAGAGAAAAACTCAGGTTTAACATTCAATCAAGATTTTTATGCAGGTTATAGCCCTGAGCGTATTAACCCGGGCGATAAACTGCACCGTGTGACGAATATTTTAAAAATCACCTCGGGTTCTACACCTGAAGTCGCTGATTATGTTGATGCAGTTTATAACCTGATTATTGAAGCAGGCACACACAAAGCAGCCAGCATTAAAGTTGCAGAAGCAGCCAAGGTAATTGAAAACACCCAGCGTGATGTGAATATTGCCTTAATTAATGAATTGGCATTGATTTTCAATAAAATGGGTATTGATACCGAAGCGGTATTACAAGCGGCAGGTACTAAGTGGAACTTCTTACCGTTCCGCCCTGGTTTGGTTGGCGGTCACTGTATTGGCGTTGACCCGTACTATTTAACCCATAAAGCACAAGCGATTGGCTACAACCCTGAAATTATTTTAGCGGGTCGCCGTTTAAATGATGGTATGGGCGCTTATGTGGTAACGCAGTTAGTGAAAGCCATGCTGAAAAAACGCATTCAAGTAGAAGATGCCAAGGTTTTAATTTTAGGTTTAAGCTTTAAAGAAAACTGCCCGGATATTCGTAATACCCGCATCATTGATATTGTGAAAGAATTGCAAGAATATCATGTCAATGTTGATGTATATGACCCATGGGTAGATGCTGCTGAAGCTGTGCATGAATATGGGATTCAGCCTGTACAAGCGCCTGCACAAGGTGAATATGATGCTGTGATTTTGGCAGTCGCGCATGAACAATTTAAAGACATGGGCGTAAATGCCATCCGTGCTTTGGGTAAGGCTGATCATGTACTCTATGATTTGAAATACGTGTTATCTCAAGCTGAATCTGATCTTCGTTTGTAAGAGGCATACCAAAATGAATCAATATCAACAGGTATGTGAAAACCTTAAAACAGCGCCTAAAACATGGCTGGTGACAGGTGTTGCGGGCTTTATTGGCTCGAATCTTCTCGAAACATTGCTCAAGTTAGGTCAAACCGTAGTGGGTTTAGATAACTTTGCTACAGGTCATCAGCATAATTTGGATGAAGTGCAAAGTTTAGTCACTGCTGAGCAATGGGCAAAATTCAGTTTTATTGAAGGTGATATTCGCCAATTTGCCGACTGCCAAAAAGCCTGTGTTGGCGTGGATTATGTCTTGCATGAAGCCGCTTTAGGTTCTGTACCGCGTTCGATTGCCGATCCGATCACCACCAATGACACCAATATCAGCGGTTTCTTAAATATGCTTACTGCTGCGCGTGATGCAGGTGTTGCCAGCTTCACATACGCAGCCAGCAGTTCAACTTATGGTGATCATCCTGCATTGCCAAAAGTTGAAGAAAACATTGGTAATCCATTGTCGCCTTATGCAGTGACCAAGTATGTCAATGAGCTATATGCCGATGTCTTTGCACGTAGCTACGGTTTTAAAGCGATTGGCCTGCGTTACTTTAACGTATTTGGTCAGCGCCAAGATCCAAACGGTGCTTATGCAGCAGTGATTCCAAAATGGACGGCATCGATGATCGCTGGCGAAGATGTGTACATTAATGGTGATGGTGAAACCAGCCGTGATTTCTGTTTTATTGATAATACGGTTCAAGCCAATATTTTGGCGGCAACAGCATCTGATGATGCTAAAAACCAAGTGTATAACGTGGCTGTGGGTGACCGTACTACGCTCAATGAGTTATATCGTGCTATTCAAGTCGCGCTTGCTGAAAATGATGTTCAATTTGAGCGTGATCCTGTGTACCGTGAATTCCGTGCAGGAGATGTACGTCATTCACAAGCCAGCATTGCTAAAATTGAGCAAGGTTTGGGTTATGCACCGCAGTTTAAAATTGCCGAAGGCATTCAATTGGCCATGCGTTGGTACGTCAATAACTTAAAATGATATTGAACCGATGATTGCGAAACTCTTCGCAAAATATCAGTCTATTGGACTGATTACCTTAAGTTTACTGGCAGGTGCGATAATGACATTTATCGCACTTCCTGTTTTAACACGCCTCTATTCTGTTGCTGATTTTGGCGCGTATGGCATTGCTTTGGCGATTGTCAGTGTACTTTCAACAGTAGCCAATTTACGTTTGGATCAAGCGCTGTTGGTCGCTGAGGAACAAGATAAAAAAAGCCTGATTTTTGAGGGTGCAGTCTTTTCAACAGTAATCGCTGTGATGAGTGGCATCGTTATCAGTCTGATTTTAAATGTTGAAATGGCATGTGCTGTGGCAACTGGTGTGCTTGCCAATACCTTGCTTCAAAGCGTTTATAACTATCAATTTGCTGCGCATAAGGAATATTTTTGTGCGAGCTTAAATATTTTTAGAAGTGCGATTGTGGTTGCAGTGCAATTGAGTTTGCCACTGTTTATGCAGATCAGTTTGGTGAATAGCTACAATGTTAGCTCGATCCTGATGATTGTGGCAGTGCTGATTTATTTAATGAGGTATCAGCTCTATCAAGTCAGTTGGCGCGCGTTTAAAAATTATCAAGACTTTATCTATGCCAATACGCCTCATGCCTTGCTGAATAGTTTTTCACATAATTTGCCGTACTATGTGGTGTCGCATTTTGTCGGTGTGCAGGCGATGGGTTTTTATGCCATTGTTGAGCGGACTTTACGTGTTCCGATCAATTTGATTTCACAAACCTTACGTCAATTTTTTATCCGTAAGTTTAAAAGCACGGATTCAAACAAAAATGCCTTGAAGGCAAGTGTGCTTTTAAGCTTGGTGTCGCTGCCTCTTTTTGCAATTTTCTTTATCTTGCCTGAATCGGTATATCTTTGGATTTTCGGTTCTGAATGGGTTGGCATCTCAACTTATTTCCAAATTTTGGCGTTGGGCTATTGGGCGGTTTTCTGTAATCCGCCAAGTTCGGCTTATTTAATTGCCAAGCGCAATAGCCAAGTATTATTTAAACTGCAAATGGTAGAACTCATCATTAAGTTCGCTTTATTTGCAGGTTTATATGTTTTATGTGCCGATAAAATTTATATGCTCTTGGCGGTGCCTGTGGCACTAATCATTTATAACTTTGCCATTTTATATGTAGTGTGGAGAAACAAAAGCTGATGTTTTTTAAATTGTTAAAGCTGATGAGTTGGTTCACTGCACAATGCCGTCAGCAATTTTATAACCTGGCTTTTGGCACGAAATTTCGTTATTTCGGTAAAGCCTGTACGGTCGAAATTAGTGGACAAGTGAAGATTGGTCAGAATGTTTATATTGGCGATCATGTCAGTTTAATCGTCGAGCAAGGTGCAAGCTTAGAAATCGCGGATAATAGTTTCATTGGTGAAAGTTGTTATATCAAATGCTTTGGTGGCAAGGTGTCGATTGGTAAAGATGTCAGCATTAACTCTAAGTCATTTATTAATGGCTGTGGCGGTGTGAGCATTGGTGATAACACTCGTATAGGCACGCAAAGCATTATCATTGCCAGTAATCATAAATTTGGTGAACCTGATGTGTTGGTGAAAGATGCGATTACCAAACAAGGCGTGAGTTTAGGCGAAAATATTTGGCTGGGTGCGCGGGTGACGGTACTCGATGGTGTGAAAATTCCAAGTGATTCAGTGATTGGCGCATGCAGCCTCGTGTCGAAACCTTTGGATGAATCGGGTGTCTATGTCGGCAGTCCTGCTAGAAAAATCAAATCACTGTGACTGCTGATCCATACCGTTCAGTATATTTTCAGCGTAAAATAGCGGACTTATTTTACTCCTTTTAAGTTGCCTCGCCTCATTCAGGTATTGTGTATGTCATTTATGATTTCTGCTTTTCGACAGTTGTTTGATTTGGCTTATTTTATGGCAAAAGGCAGTGTGGCTTATGCACGTAAAAAAGGTGTGACAGTCGGGGAAAACTGCCGAATTTATATTAAAAGCTGGGGCTCAGAACCATTTTTGGTCAGCATTGGTGATCATGTGACTGTGACCTCAGGAGTGAAATTTATTACCCATGATGGCAGTACCTGTTTGGTGAAAGATGAGCAAGGTAAACGCTACCAACGCTTTGCACCAATTCAAGTCGGTTCGCATGTATTTATTGGGGTCAATAGCATTATTATGCCCGGTGTGAGCATTGGCTCTAATGTGGTGATTGGTGCAGGCTCGGTGGTGACCAAAGACATTCCAGATCATAGCGTGGCGATTGGCGTACCTGCCAAAGTGGTATCCAGTTTTGCTGATTATCAAGCCAAAATTCAAAGCACCTGTGCCAGTGATAGTGAGCTGGCAGGCATCACGGATTATCGTGAGCGGGTTGAGCGCGCCATGGCAATTCAAGCTTCAAAAACACCGTATTAATATTCTCCCATTTTAAAATTTAGGTCTGATTATGTTGAATAAAGTCATGTTCTTTTTGCCGAGCTTGGGCGGTGGCGGTGCAGAACGTACAGTCATTCAACTCGCCAATAGCTTTGCAGAACAAGGTCTGAATATTCATTTGGGCGTGTGTGATGTCACAGGTGATAAAGCCAAGTTGTTGCCTGAAGTCAGCCCGAAAATTCAATTGGTGAATTTTAATTGCGGTCGAGTGATGAATAGCATCACACCGTTAAAGATGAAGCTGAAAGCTGAGCAATATGACTGCTTGGTGGCAACGCAAACCCATACCAATATTGTGGCAGGTATTGCAAAAAAACTGGCAGGCGTTCAAACCGCATTGATCTTGCGCGAAGTATCGACACCCTCTAAAAATATGAAGTTGCAGGGCATTGCCAAATTTGTGCTGAAAACTTTGGTGAATTGGACTTATCCCATAGCACAGCAAGTGGTCTGTGTCTCGAAAGGCGTAGAAACTGATTTTCGTGAATATTATGCTTATAAGAAAAATAACCTGAGCACCATTTATAACCCTGTGCTGGATGATGCTTATTTTGAAAAGCTCAAAGCGCCTGTCACGCATCGCTTTTTTGATGGTCACAATAAAGTGATTTTGGCGGTAGGTCGTCTGACTGAAGCAAAAAACTTTGGTTTTCTAATCCGTTCTTTTAAAGCCTTATATGATCAGCATTCTGAAACCCGTCTGATTATTTTAGGGGAAGGGGAACTGCGTGTTGAATTTGAAGCTTTGGTATCGGACTTGGGCTTAAGTGATGTGGTGGATTTACCGGGTTTTGATTCAAACCCGTATGCCTATTTTAAATATGCATCGCTTTTTGTTTTAAGCTCCAATTGGGAAGGTCTACCGGGTGTCTTGATTCAGGCACTTGCTTCCAAAGTGAAAGTAGTCAGTAGCGATTGCCCAAGTGGACCAATGGAAATTTTGGACCATGCAAAATTTGGCTTATTGGTCGAATGCAATGATCAAGCAGGCTTGACGCAAGCTATGCAACAGGCAATTTTTGCCGATTATGTAGATTATTCAGAAGCTGATTTTGAAGCGCATATTCAGCAATTCCACAAAGTAACGGTATTGAGGCAGTACTTAAACATGATGGAGTCTGCAACATGAGCAAACCATTGATGGTGCATGTGATTACCAACTTTGCAGGGGTAGGCGGTGCAGAAATGATGCTGGCGCGTCTGATTCAATATACTGAAAATCAATACCAACACGTGATCATCAGTTTGATGAAAACCTCAGAGGTCTATCAAAGCACGCTCGATCGTTGTCAGTCACATTATGCTTTAGGTTGGAATGGCATCAATACCCTGAGTACCATTCAAAAATTACGTAAATTGCTAAAGCAGTTACAACCAAAAACCGTGCAATGTTGGATGTACCATGCCAATGCCTTAACCAGTTTGAGTGTCATTGGCTTAGCTAAAAAACCAAAGGTGGTGTGGGGCGTTCATCATTCTCTTGCTTCACCGAAAGATGAATCCATCAGCACCAAGATTGCTCTAGGTTTAAGTAAAATCTTATCAAAACAGCCAAATCACATTATTTATTGTGCGCATTCTTCATTGGAACAGCACCAAGCGTTTGGCTTTCAAAACCCAAATAGCCAAGTGATCGCCAATGGGGTATTTCTTGATAAATTTCAGCCGAACCCTGAATTGCATCAGCCAACCGTGATTGGTTTTGCAGGGCGTTACCACACGGCAAAAGGCTATCCGTATTTATTTGAAACCATGGGCTTACTGAAAGATGAGAACATCATCTTTAAAATTGCAGGTAGTGGTGCAAGTTTAGAGAATGTGGACGTCAAAGCCTTATTTGAACAGTATCAATTAGATGTCGAAAAGGTACATCTACTGGATCAAATTTCAGATATGCCTGCGTTCTATCAATCGATTGATGCATTTCTTATGACGTCAATTACTGAAGGTTTTCCGAATGTCTTGGTAGAAGCGATGGCATCAGGGTTACCGTGTATCAGCACCGATGTTGGCGATGCTAAATACATTGTGCAGGACTTAGGCGCAATTGTACCGCCACGCAATGCACACGCTTTGGCAGAAGCAATCTTGGCGTATGTGCAAAAAACAGAAGCAGAAAAACACGCTTTAAAACAAGCAACGCGTAAACGAGTTGAACAGAATTTCAGTATCGAAACGGTCAGCGGTCAATATATGCAGGTGTGGAGTCAACAGGCATGAAGTTTTTAATGATATGTAGTTATTTGCCCTCTGCACTGAACTTCCGTGGCAAGTTATTAGAAGCGATTGCAAATCAAGGCTATGAGATTCACATCATGGCGCCTGAGCTGAGTACGTTTCCTGACGAATATCAACAGTTGCAGTCGCTCGGATACACCGTACATGATATTCCAATGCAACGCACCGGCACTAATCCTGTTGCAGACTTAAAATTACTTAAAAACCTGTATCAGCAGATTCGTCGCATTCAGCCTGACTATGTGCTGTCTTATACCATTAAGCCAGTCATTTATGGCATGCTCGCATCATGGTTGGCAAAAGTCCCACATCGCTTTGCTTTAATTACCGGTCTAGGTTATGCCTTTCAAAATGTTGAATCAGGTAAACGTAGTCTGTTTCAAAAAATGGTGCATGGTTTATATGCACAAGCCTTGAAACATAGTGATAAAGTCTTTTTCCAAAATCCTGATGATTTAAAGTTATTCCAAGACATGCATTTGCTTGAAGCTGAAAAACCGACGGTGGTGGTGAATGGCTCAGGTGTCAATGTACAAGATTTTGATGTCTTGCCCTTACCGCAAAATGATGCGGGCGTAGTCAAAGCCTCATTCTTACTGATTGCACGTTTGCTCGGTGATAAAGGCGTACGTGAATATGCTGAAGCCGCACGGATCATCAAAGCAAAATACCCAGCAACTGAGTTTCATTTGGTCGGTTGGATTGATGATAATCCCTCAGCCATTGCCCAAGTTGAACTTGATGAATGGATTTCCGATGGTCGCCTCAACTATTGGGGTAAACTGAGTGATGTACGTCCTGCGATTAGCCAAAGCTCGGTCTATGTATTGCCGTCGTATCGTGAAGGTACGCCACGTACCGTGTTAGAAGCGATGGCGATGGGACGTGCGATTATTACTACTGATGCACCAGGTTGTCGTGAAACTGTTCAACATGGGCAAAATGGTTATTTGGTCGGGGTGAAATCAGTCGATGATTTGGTGCAAAGCATGCAGTACTTTATTGAAGATCCAAAATTGATTGAATATATGGGACAGCGTTCACGTGAAATCGCGCTGAATAAATACGATGTACATCAGGTTAATGCACACATGATGGCTGAAATGGGAATGTGGCGATGATCAAACGTATTTTAGATATTGCGATTGCATCGACCGCTTTAATTCTGCTGTCGCCTGTGTATTTTATGGTGGCGCATAAGGTGAAAAAGAATTTAGGTTCGCCTGTCTTATTCCGTCAGGTACGTCCGGGTTTGCATGGCAAGCCGTTTGAAATGGTGAAGTTCCGCACCATGAAAGATGCACTCGATGCGGACGGCAATCCATTGCCTGACAGTGAGCGTCTGACGCCATTTGGAAAAATGCTTCGTGCCACCAGTTTGGATGAAATGCCTGAACTGTGGAATGTGATTAAAGGCGATATGAGTATTGTCGGACCACGACCATTATTGATGGAATATTTACCGCTCTATAATCGTGAGCAAGCCAAGCGTCATAACGTGCGTCCGGGCATCACAGGTCATGCTCAAGTGAATGGTCGCAATGCCATTTCATGGGAAAAAAAGTTTGAACTCGATACTTGGTATGTGGAAAATCAGTCTTTATGGCTCGATTTTAAAATCATGCTGAAAACAATAAAAAAGGTGATTGCTAAGGATGATATTAGTGCTGAAGGCGAGGCAACCATGACAAAATTTACCGGCACACCGGATAAAAATAATGACTAAACTTTTCGCGATTTACGGTGCTTCAGGTTGTGGGCGTAGCCTGATGCCTGTCGCGCGTCAGCAATTGGCACGTGAACAAGATCAATCTGAAATCGTATTCATTGATGATGCTTTAACAGACATCGCACTGGTAAATGGTCATCGTGCCATGAATTACCAAGCGTTTCTCAATGAATTTGCATCGACAAAATACGTGCAAATCGCGATTGCCAATAGTCGTGTGCGTGAAAAAATCGCTCAGCGTTTAGAAGCGGATGGCATTCAGCTTTGGTCGATCACTGCGGACCATGTGGTTTTAATGGATCAAATTGAACTCGCTGAAGGTTCTGCTTTGAGTCCTTTTGTCAGCATTGGCTCCAATGTCAAAATCGGCAAGTGTTTTCATGCCAATTTATACAGTTATGTCGAGCATGATTGTGTGATTGGGGATTTCGTTACTTTCGCGCCAGGCGTAAAATGCAACGGCAATATTCATATACACGCGCATGCCTATATTGGCGCGGGTGCGATGATTAAGCAGGGCACACCTGATCAGCCTTTAGTGATTGGTGTAGGTGCAATTGTGGGTATGGGTGCTGTCGTGACCAAAAGTGTACCCGCAGGCGTCACTGTGGTCGGTAATCCTGCCCGAATTGTGGCTTCAAAATAGATTTTTAAACTCGATTTTTAGACTGGGAAAATTCCATGTTAAACAGTGCATTTGAGCCTTGGCCAAGCTTTACCCAAGCAGAAGCCGATGCGGTGTCAAAGGTCCTATTATCCAATAAAGTGAATTATTGGACAGGTCAGGAATGCCGTGAATTCGAAAAGGAATTTGCACAGTTTGCAGGAACCAAGCATGCGGTTGCCGTTGCCAATGGTACAGTCGCACTCGATTTAGCCCTCAAAGCTTTGGGTATTGGTGCAGGCGATGATGTGATTGTCACCTCACGGACTTTCTTGGCGTCAGCAAGTTCAATTGTCACCGCAGGTGCCAACCCAATTTTTGCCGATGTGGAACTGGATTCACAAAATATCTCACGCCGTACCATTGAGGCGGTAATCACGCCAAATACCAAAGCCATTATTTGTGTGCATTTAGCAGGCTGGATGTGTGATATGGATCCGATCATGCAATTGGCTGAGGAAAAAGGCATCTTCGTGATTGAAGACTGTGCCCAAGCACATGGCGCGATGTACAAAGGTAAATCGGCAGGTTCAATTGGTCATATTGGCGCATGGTCATTCTGCCAAGACAAGATTATGACCACAGGCGGTGAAGGTGGGATGGTCACCACCAATGATGAAGGTCTTTGGAAAACAATGTGGTCGTATAAAGATCACGGCAAAAACTTTGATAGTGTTTATAACAAGCAACATCCACCGGGCTTCCGTTGGTTGCATGATTCATTTGGCACCAACTGGCGCATGATGGAAATGCAAGCGGTGATTGGTCGTCTACAGCTCAAACAAATGCCTGAGTGGACGGCAAAACGTAATGCCAATATGGCACGTATCCAAGCCGTATTTGAAAGTAGCCCTTATTTTACCGTAGCGAAACCGTCAAATGATTATGTACATGCCGCTTATAAATGCTATGTGCAAGTCAATGTTGATGCTTTGCCAGAAGGCTGGTCACGTGACCGCATCATGGCGGAAATTTCATCTCAAGCTGTTCCATGCTTTAGCGGTTCATGCTCAGAAGTATATTTAGAAAAAGCCTTTGATGGCACAGCATGGCGTCCAAAACAATCATTGCCACAAGCAAAACAACTCGGTGAAAGCAGTTTGATGTTCTTGGTACATCCAACATTGTCGGATGCCAGCCTGCAAAAAACCGTGGATGTCATTACGCAAGTCATCGCAAAAATCTAAACCTGAAAAGCGCGTATAATAATACGCGCGAATATTCCCTTGACCTGATTCGAGCACGTTGTGAAAGACATTATCCGATCTATAGCATCATTACCGCGTCGCCAAAAGCAAATTGTTTTGGTGCTGATGGATATCTGTGTTTTACCGTTGATGATGTGGCTGGCGTATGCCATTCGTTTGGCGCGTCCGAATGTACAGGTCATGCAAGGCTTAGACGCTTGGTATATCTATGTCGGTATTTTTGGCATTGCTATTTTTGCTTTGCTCGGGATTTACCGCGCAATTGTCCGTTCTTTTAATGAAGACTATTTACTGCGGATATTAATCGGGACATTTATTCAAATTGTGGCGCTGTACACGATTAAAAAACTGAATGTTGCATTTATTCCCATGAGTATTCCACTGATGTATGGCTTTATGCTGTTTTCATATATGTGGTGGAGCCGAGCGGTCATTCGTTATGCAACATTAAAAACCTTTGCCAAAAAGCAAAGCCGTAAACGTGTTGCAATTTATGGTGCAGGCTTAGCAGGTCAGCAAATTGCAGCAGCGCTAAACCGTTCAGATGATTATTTACCTGTTTGTTTTATTGATGATAAAAAATCATTACGTAGCCAGTCTTTAAGTGGTTTAAAGATTTATTCACCCAAAAAAGCACAAACTAAATTGGGTAAATTTGGTATTGAAGAAGTCTTACTTGCGATGCCTTCGGTCGGACGTGCACGAAAAAAAGAGATTATTGAATCTTTTGATTCGGCAGATGTCAAAATTATGGAGTTGCCTGGGGTAACGCAACTGGTGGATGGGCAAGTCCAAGTCTCAGATATTCGTGAAGTGGATATTATTGATTTACTAGGGCGTGATCCTGTACCGCCTAAAGCTGAATTGTTAGAAAAGAATATTAAAAATAAAGTGGTCATGGTGACAGGAGCAGGGGGGTCGATCGGCTCTGAATTATGCCGTCAGATCGTGAAGCATCAGCCGAAATTGCTGGTGCTGTTTGAAATGTCTGAATTTGCTTTGTATTCGATTGACCGTGAATTGCAGGCATCTGATATACAAATTATTCCAGTCTTAGGTTCTGTCACCAATCAGTCAAAACTGGAACGTATATTGCAACAATATGCGGTACAAACGGTGTATCACGCGGCAGCTTATAAGCATGTGCCGCTTGTGGAGGCAAATCCATTTGAAGGTATTTACAATACCTCAATTGGCACACAGCGCAGTGTAGATGCTGCGGTGAATCAAAATGTTGAAACTTTTGTTTTAATTTCAACGGATAAAGCGGTACGTCCAACCAATGTGATGGGTGCTTCTAAACGTATGGCAGAGCTGTATTGTCAGGGTTTAGCATCGACCAACCCAAAGACTCAAATCAGTATTGTGCGTTTTGGTAATGTGCTAGGTTCATCAGGTTCTGTGGTGCCATTGTTTAAAAAGCAAATTGCACAAGGCGGACCTGTCACGGTGACGCACCCTGAAGTAACGCGTTACTTTATGACTATTCCAGAGGCTGCACAGCTGGTAATTCAAGCAGGGGCGATGGGTACTGGCGGTGATGTATTTTTATTAGATATGGGTGAGCCTGTTAAAATTGTAGACTTAGCCAAACAAATGATTCGCTTGAGTGGTTTTAAGCCTGTAGATGAAAAAGGGCTTGGGGATATTAAGATTGAATTTACTGGGCTAAGACCAGGTGAGAAATTGTATGAAGAATTATTAATTGATGTAGAAAATGTTGAAAAAACAAAGCATGAGCGGATTTTAAAATCTTTTGAGCAATTTTATAGCATTAAAGAAATGAAGGAAGTTTATGTAAATTTTGAAAAGATACATAAAGATGAAGATAGGTTAAGTTTGTATAAAATCCTTGAAAATCATGTGGATGGATTTGTTAGGTAAAAATACAATCTGATTATATTATAATGAGAGAATTATATTTAAATAAAATGAAGCGTATTTTTCGCAGATTTTGTAAAAAATATGTATAATTCCTCGCGTTAAAATTTTTTGAATGATTATTTTATAAGTTATGGCAATTATTATGCCTGCAATTTACTTTGAAACATAATGTAAATGAATGCCAATGGAATAATGGGACATGTGCATATATTTAACCAAGAAGAGCGGTGAGGACGAATGTCTAAAATAACAGTAGTTGGTACGGGTTATGTGGGGCTTTCAAATGCGATGCTTTTCGCAGAGAAACATGAAGTTACTGCATTAGATATAGATAAACATCGTGTAAATTTGTTACAACAATTAAAATCACCCATCCAAGATGAGTTAATTGAACAGTATCTCACTAAAAAAAATATTCACTTTAAAGTGACGATGGATCAGCATGAAGCTTATGCTATGGCTGATTTTATTATTGTTGCAACACCAACAAACTATGATGAGAGCACAAATTATTTTGATACAAGCTCAATCGAGCAAGTATTAGCTCATTTAAGTGAAATTCAAAGTAAATCGATCATTATTATTAAATCGACAATACCAGTTGGTTTTACAGCAAAAATGCAAAATCAATATTCAGATTTGCATATTGTATTTGCCCCAGAGTTTTTGCGTGAAGGCAAAGCACTCTTTGATAATTTGTACCCATCGCGGATTGTCGTTGGTGAAAAAAGTGATGTTGGTGAGACCATCGGGCTTTTATTTAAAAATTCTTGCTTAAAAGATGATGTTGATGTTTTGTTGATGGACGCAACGGAAGCAGAAGCTGTTAAATTGTTTTCAAATACATATTTGGCAATGCGTGTAGCTTATTTTAATGAGCTAGATAGTTATTGTGCACTTCGTGGTTTAAATTCGAAAGATATTATTCAGGCTGTTGGTTTAGATCCACGTATTGGTTCGCATTATAATAATCCTTCTTTTGGTTATGGTGGCTATTGTTTACCTAAAGATACCAAACAGCTTTTAGCAAATTATCAAGATGTACCTCAGAGCTTAATTTCTGCGATTATTCAGTCAAATACTACGCGTAAAGATTTTGTCGCAGAACAAATCCTGCAGCTAAAGCCTCATGTGGTAGGAATCTATCGTTTGGTCATGAAACAAGGATCTGATAACTTTAGAGAGTCTGCTATTCAGGGTATTATGAAGCGTATTAAGGCTAAAGGTGTCGATGTAATTGTTTATGAACCGAATCTAATAGATACGCATTTCTTTAATTCGGAAGTGGTACAGTCTTTTGAGGACTTTAAGCAGCGCGCAGATGTGATTATTGCGAACCGTGCTGTGGCGGAATTGAGTGATGTTGCGGATAAGGTTTACACGCGTGATTTGTTTGGGGAAAACTAAATGCAGCTTGATAAATTTTATAGTGAAGCTAAATTGTGAGTTTTGCCAATAATACGAAATGGGTGGCGCTTGCCCAATTTATAAAAATTCTATGTCAAATTATGAGTTTGGTGGTATTGGCGAGATTAATACCTCCAAATGAATATGGAATCATGGCTATGGCCGGGGTTATTGTAGCCTTAGGATTTCTTTTTCGTGATATGGGAACATCTGCAGCATTAATTCAAAAAGAAACCATAAACGAGAATTTAAAAAATGCAGTTTTTTGGCTAAATGTACTTACTGGGGGCTTGTTGGCCGTCGTTATTTGTTTACTTTCTCCATTGGCAGTTAGTTACTTTAACGAACCAAAATTATTAAAGGTATTGATGCTGCTGTCATTATCATTCCCTATAACAAGTTTGGCATCTTCGCATTTGGCTTTAATGGAGAGGGATTCTAATTTTAAAAAAATTGCATATATTGAATCGATCAGCAGTTTGCTTTCTACGTTATTTGCTATATTTGCAGCTTATAAAGGGGCAGGAGTTTATAGTCTTGTTGTGCAGTCATTAATGAATGCACTTTTATCTACATTGTTAATTTGGAAATCTTCAAATTGGATTCCATCCCTATATGGTTATAAGTATCTTAAAGATATTAAACAAATCATTGGTTTTAGTGGAAATTTGGTTGCATTTAATTTTATAAATTATTTCTCTAGAAATGCAGATAGATATGTAATTGGCCACTTTATGGCAAGTACTATATTAGGTGCCTATGATTTAGCATATAAAATCATGCTTTTCCCATTGCAAACACTTACTTTTGTAGTTAGTCGTTCAATGTTGCCAATACTTAGTAAGCATCAAAATGACACTATTAGCTTTAATGATACCTATTTGAAAGCACTTTCTTGGATCACTTTCATCTCTTTTCCTCTTATGACTGGAATCATGGTGCTTAAAGATCAGTTTGTGGCAATTGTTTTTGGAAATCAATGGTCTTTAGTTGCTGGCATACTGTGGTGGTTAGCGCCGGCAGGCATGCTTCAATCTATGAACAGTACAACTGGAGCAGTTCTTACAGCGAAAGGAAAAACTAATGTATTGTTTTATACAGGGATTATGAGTGCAGTAATATATGTATCAGGGTTTCTGATTTCTGTGAAATATGGGATCATAGAATTCTCAAAATTTTACTTTTACTCAAATGTTTTAGCTGTAGGGCTGAATTTATTAATTCTTTTTAGATTAATTGATTTAAATTTGAGAGATTTATTTGGGAAAATATTTCCATCTATTGTATCTAGTTTTTTAATGTTTTTTGTGTTGATGAATTTAAAGGTTTTCTTTGATGAGAGTGTATTAAGTTTTATTTTTTTAATATTTTTAGGTATGGTGTTGTATATATTTTTTAATGTTTTGCTTCCTAATAATTTAATTTCTAGATTTATTGATGAGAGGAAAAGAGTGTGAAGTACCTCAATACTAAAGTTTCTTCTATATATAATGCTATGTATGTATTTGCTATTAAGATATATTTGTTATTTTGTTATTTTGTTATAAAAAGAAAAATACCTTTATCAAAAGAAAAAGCTGATGTTATTGTGAGTTTAACTTCATATCATAAAAGATTTAAGTCTCTAAAATGGACTTTAGAGTCTCTGATGCAACAAAAAACTCAATATCAGTATCGATTAATTCTGATTTTAAGTCAGGAAGATATCAAAAAATATGGAAAACTTCCTGGATACTTATCTAACTTTCAAAAAAGAGGATTAGAACTCTTAATTGTTGAGGAAAACCTAAAATCTTATAAAAAAGCTTTTTATACTTACGAAATGGGAGCTCCATTAGTAACTGCTGATGATGATATATATTATCCCTTGTATTGGTTGCAAAAAATAATGGAAGAGTCGGTAAAGACACCAAATATAATTTTAGCATATAGAGGTCATTATATACTTAATGAGAATAATAAAATTTTACCTTATGTTGAATGGATGAAATGGTCGGAGAAAAATTTTTATAAAGAAGAAAGATATAGTTTTTTGCCAACTGGAACTTCGGGAGTTTATTATCCAATTGATTCTTTGAAAGGGTTGAAGGAGAGTAAAGAGAATTTTTTGCATATTTGCCCACATGCAGATGATTTTTGGTTTAAATATTTAACGGTCTGTAATGCTTTTAAAGCAAGACGAATTAGTGAAAAGAATATTCATTTTCCTATAATGAATAAAGGAGAATCATTGTTTGAGGTTAATGTTGGTGAAGGTTTGAATGATATTCAGTTTGAAAAAATTTTTTTGAAAGATTTAGCTTTTTTTAGAAAAATCATTGAAGAGTAAATTTTTAAACGATGGGCTGATTTTATTTTTAATTAAAAATAAAATTGGATTAAAAAATATCTTAAATTGTTTTACATGATTATTCTGGTTTGGTTTTAATTAATTTTATCTGAATTGAATTAGAATGGTTTTATAAAATTTATTGAAAATTGGATAGACTATGAAAAAGGCACTTATTACAGGTATTACAGGTCAAGATGGCTCATACCTTGCAGAATTTTTATTAGAAAAAGGCTATGAAGTTCATGGCATCAAACGCCGTTCGTCTTTATTTAATACCCAGCGTATTGACCATATCTACCAAGATCCGCATGAGTCACATGCACGTCTGCATTTACACTATGGTGATTTAACCGACTCATCAAATTTGACCCGTATTTTAGCTGAAGTACAGCCTGACGAAGTCTATAACTTAGGTGCACAGTCACACGTAGCAGTATCATTCGAATCACCAGAATATACAGCCGATGTCGATGCAATTGGCACTTTACGCTTGTTAGAAGCGATTCGTTTCTTAGGTTTGGAAAAGAAAACTAAATTTTATCAAGCCTCTACTTCTGAGCTCTATGGTTTAGTGCAAGAAATTCCGCAAAAAGAAACCACGCCATTCCATCCACGTTCACCGTATGCAGTTGCAAAGCTTTATGCTTACTGGATTGCTGTAAACTACCGTGAAGCATATGGCATGTTTGCCTGCAACGGTATTTTGTTTAACCATGAGTCACCTCGCCGTGGTGAAACTTTTGTTACTCGTAAAATTACCCGTGGTTTAGCCAATATTGCTCAAGGCTTAGACCAGTGTTTATATATGGGTAATTTAGATTCACTGCGTGACTGGGGGCATGCTAAAGATTATGTGCGTATGCAATGGATGATGTTACAGCAAGATCAGCCTGAAGATTTTGTTATTGCGACAGGTGTTCAGTATAGTGTGCGTCAATTTATTGAATGGTCAGCGCTTGAATTAGGCATTACTTTGGAATTCACGGGTACAGGTGTGGATGAAAAAGGTATTGTAGTTAAGGTAGAGGGTGATAATGCGCCTGCAGTGAATGTTGGGGATGTATTGATTGCTGTAGATCCACGTTATTTCCGCCCTGCAGAAGTTGAAACATTACTTGGTGACCCATCTAAAGCAAAAGAAGTCCTTGGCTGGACACCAGAAATTACAGTACAAGAAATGTGTGCTGAAATGGTGGCTGAAGATTTGAAGGAAGCACAACGAATTGCACTTTTAAAAGCCCATGGTCATAACGTATCTGTATCTTTGGAGCACTAAGAAATGTCAGTTGATTTAAATCAACGCATTTTTGTGGCTGGCCATCGTGGGATGGTCGGCTCAGCAATTGTGCGCCAGCTTCAAGCCAAAGGCTACATAAATATTATAGTAGCAACACATGCTGAACTTGATTTATGTAGTCAGGTGGCAGTAAATAACTTTTTTAAAACCCATCAAATTGATCAGGTGTATTTAGCTGCAGCAAAAGTAGGCGGTATTCATGCCAATAATGAATATCCAGCGGACTTTATCTATCAAAATTTGATGATAGAGGCAAATGTAATACATGCTGCTCATGTAAATGATGTACAAAAGCTGATGTTTTTAGGGTCATCATGCATTTACCCTAAAATGGCACACCAACCTATGGTTGAGTCTGAGCTTTTGACGGG
The DNA here is from genome assembly GCF_013391565.1 of Acinetobacter sp. SwsAc6. Taxonomy (NCBI): domain Bacteria; kingdom Pseudomonadati; phylum Pseudomonadota; class Gammaproteobacteria; order Moraxellales; family Moraxellaceae; genus Acinetobacter; species Acinetobacter sp. SwsAc6. The sequence goes on along the minus strand of NZ_JACAXE010000011.1, from coordinate 23,981 downwards.
TGTCTTAGAAAGTACTAATGAACCTTATGCCGTAGCAAAAATTGCTGGTATTAAGCTGTGTGAAAGTTACAACCGTCAGTTTGGGCGTGATTATCGTAGCGTAATGCCAACGAATTTGTATGGTCCGCATGATAATTATCATCCTGAAAATAGCCATGTAATTCCTGCATTACTTCGCCGTTTCCATGAAGCGGTAAAAGACAATGCTGAAGTGGTAACGATTTGGGGTAGTGGTAAGCCAATGCGTGAATTCTTGCATGTGGATGATATGGCAGCAGCCAGTATTCATGTTATGGAATTAGACACTGAAATATTTAAAGCTAATACGCAACCGATGCTGAGTCATATCAATGTTGGTACAGGTATGGACTGTACCATTCGTGAACTGGCAGAAACTGTTGCTAAAGTAACGGGTTTTCAAGGTCGTTTAGAGTTTGACGCAACCAAACCTGATGGTACACCGCGTAAATTGATGGATGTAAGCCGTTTAGCTGATTTAGGCTGGAAGGCGAGCATTTCATTAGAAGATGGTTTGCGTGATGCTTATCAGTGGTATTTAAACAATATTGATTTTGCAAGATCTAGCTAAGATAGGTTTAGTTGCTTACTAAAAAAATCCATTATTTTATTCCTCATTTCTAAATTATTCGGTTTTAGGAGTGGGGTAAATTAATAATCATAGCAATTATTTAAAAAATATTTTTTGGGATTATGTTATGATTTATATTAAAAATTGTATCAATAAATTATGAAATTAAAGTTATCGCCAGTAAGATTATATACATATATCGTTTTAATGATTTTTACATTATTATCATTAACGCCGATTACACAGCTGATAGCGACAGGCGGTGCTGTTCAAGAGGCAACAGGTGATATATATGTAGATCCATTAGCAACTGCATCAAACTATTTAGTTTTTCTATTGGGATTGACGCTCATGTTATTGTTGTGGAAAAAATCTAGTTTGAGTAAGATAATAAGTTACAAAATATGGATTTTTTTTATATCATCTTTATATGTTTTTTTAATTTCTCTTTTTTTTTCATTAAATGTTAATTTGAGTTTATTTGTTAATAATATAATTTATATAATTTTATTTTTTTTGATATTTGATAAATATGGTTTTGATTTTTTAATTAAGGTAATTATAAGGTGTTTTTTATTAATACTTTTTATGAGTTATATTTTTATCTTTATGTTTCCTGATTATGGTGTTTCTATCGGAACTCATGATGGGGCATGGCAGGGTATATTTACACATAAAAACCAATTTGGTGTTTTTTTGTCATGTTTTTTGATGTTTTTAATATTAGCTAGATATAATCATATTATAAGTAAAAAACTTTTTGTTTTTTATATCTTGTTGGTATTTTTGGCTTTAGTATTTTCTAAATCTTCAACGGCTTTGGCTGTGTCTGTGATTTCTCTTTTTTTGTATTACTTGGGGAGATTTAAGTATATTTTTTATAAGGGTTTATTTGGTAGTTTTTTTGCAAAAATATTTTTCATATATATTATTTATTTTTCAATTATGAATGGTGCTGAATTATATGCTGATATTTTGGGGAAGCAAACAGTTGGATATTCAAATCGGGATATTATATGGGGTTTAGGTATAGCAGTTTTTTTAAATCATATTTGGTTTGGTTCTATTCTAGATAAAAGTTTTAATATTTTAGATTATTTATCTGTGTATTTTGGGGCGATGATTGGAACATTTCATAATACATATATAGAAAGCTTTGCTACGTATGGTATTATAGGTGGATCTTTCTTTATGTTGCCTTTGATTTATTTGATTTTTAAAATAGATAAAAATAATTTTATTTTATTTTATTCAATTCTTATTCCACTGTTGATTTACCTGTTTATGGAAAGTTTATTTACAGTAAAGAGTTTTGTTGTTTTTTTGTTGTTGGTTTTGTACATTTCTTCAGTCTTTAGTGTTGGAGAGTTTAAAAAAGGTAATTTATGAATACTCCTTTAGTTACTGTTTATATCCCAACCTACAATAGAGTTGATCTATTAAAACGTGCAGTTGAATCTGTTCGTAATCAAACTTACACCAACTTAGAGATAATTATTGTTGACGATTGCTCAACTGATAATACTCATAAATATTTAAAAGAAGTTTCAGGTTTAGATCAAAGGATTCGTTACTTTATCAAAGAAAAAAATTCTGGTGCATGTGTTAGTCGTAATATTGCTATTGAGAATGCAAATGGTGAATATATTACAGGCTTAGATGATGATGATTATTTTTTAAAAAATAGAATAGATTTATTCCTGGATAATGTATGCTATCTAAAAAAATTTAAATTTATATATTCTAGTGTAATATATGAGAAAAATAATATTACAAGAAAACAGGGTAGTATTAGATTACATGAGGTTGATTACAATAGTTTAATTTATATGAATCATGTCGGTAATCAAATTTTTTGCAAGCTATTAACTCTTAAAGAAAATAAATTTAACACTAATCTAGCTGCTTGGCAGGACTGGTATTGTTGGATGACAATATTGCAGAAAGGTGGGAAAGGTAAATTTATTGAGGGATATACGTATGTCCTAGATGATAATGATAGAGTTAGAATAACAAATAGAAATAAGGACGATAAGATAAAGAAAGTGTATAGTCAATTTGTTAATGATTATAAATTGAATTTTATTGAGAGTAGAATACTGTCTGCTAATATGGTTCCATATGGTATAAATGTGCCTTTTTTTTGCGGTTTTATTTTAAAAATTAGTGATTTATCTTTTATATTTCGGTTTTGGTACTGGAAGAGGATTTTTAATTTTTTTAAATTTTTATTGAATAAGCCGCATTAGTATTTTTTCTCATTTAAAAGAGGATGTTTTTTTGAAAATTTTGATCTTACATAATGAGTATCAACAATATGGCGGAGAAGATACAGTTGTAAAAAATGAATTAAAACTTTTACAGGATGCAGGGCACTCTGTGCATGTTGAAATTATTTCAAACCATCAGATAAATGGGATTTGGAGTAAGCTGAGTGCGGCTATAGGTTTGGTTTTTTCATGGAAATCGTATTTTGCTGTAAAAAAAATAATTAAAGAAGCTAAACCTGATATTGTGCATGTTCATAACTTTTTTCCATTATGGTCTCCATCAATTTTTTACGCATGTAAGTCTTTAAATGTACCTGTTATTTTGACATTGCATAATTATAGAACATTATGTCCAACAGCTTTACTTATGCATGATGGAAAAGTCATTGAAAAAAGTATTACTGACGGCCCTTGGTGGAGTGTACCGAAAAAGGTATATCGTGATTCATTATTAGGTACGTTTTTACTCGCATTAATGATAAGTGTTCATAAATATTTAGATACATGGAATAAGCAAGTGTCTAAATTTATTGTACTTACTAAGTTTGCAAAAGCGAAATTTAGCTCAGCAGGATTTTTAGGAAATAAAATTGTAGTAAAACCTAATTTTGTTGATATTGACTTTAATCAAGATCAAAAAACCTTAGATTCTACCTTTCTATATGTAGGGCGTTTATCAGAGGAAAAGGGAATTAGTACGTTAAAGAAAGTGGTTGAAAAAAATAATGCTTTAAAAGTGACAATCGTGGGTACAGGACCTCAAGAAGAAGAACTTTCTCATTCAAATTTCAATCATTTAGGGAAACAGTCACTTGAATCTGTTTTCAATCAAATGAAAAAACATATGGCGCTCGTTATGCCGAGTATTTGGTATGAAGGTTTTCCGATGACATTAGTCGAAGCATATGCAAATGGGTTGCCAGTGATTGCCAGTCGTATTGGAGCATTAGAAGAGTTAGTAGAACATCAGGTAACAGGTTTACTGTTTGAAGCGGGTAATTCTGATAGTTTGGTACAGACTATGCAATGGGCATTAGATCATCCGCAAGAAATGTATCAAATGGGTTTAAATGCCCGAAAAAAATACGAGCAATTTTATACCGCACAAAAGAATCTACAGCAACTTGAAGATATTTATATGGATGCGATTCAATCTTGTAATTATGAGAGACAAAATTAAATGAGTGTACAGCCCAAGAAAATCATACACGTAATTGATGCACCCATTGATCAAGTTACTTGGGAAGATGCTGTTCAGCGATTATCGTCATGGGGTGAAAATCATGAAAGTCGTGTGGTTTGTATCTGCAATGCGCATTCAGTGGTAACTGCAAAGCAAGATCCAGAATTTAATCAGGTATTAAAGCATGCAGATATGTCTACGCCTGATGGAGCTCCTGTGGCGTGGATGATCAAAAAGGTTTCTGGACAACCACAAGATCGGATTAATGGCCCAGATCTGATGTTGAAATACTGTGCACATGCAGAAAAAATAGGGCAGTCTATTTATTTGTATGGCGGTAAAGAGTCGACTCTTGATATTTTGGTGGATGTACTTCAAACCAAATATCCAAATTTGAAAATATCAGGCTATTTATCTCCACCATTTCGTGAATTAACTAGCGAAGAAAAAGATAAAATCGTTCATGATATTAATAAATCAGGCGCACATACTGTTTGGGTTGGCTTAGGTTGTCCTAAGCAAGAAAAATGGATGCTTGAACATAAAGGTAAAATTAATGCCCCTATGATTGGTGTTGGTGCTGCTTTTGATTATCATGCTGGAACAATTAAACGTGCCCCAAAGTGGATGCAAAATTCAGGATTAGAATGGTTTCATCGTTTATGTTCAGAACCAAAGCGCCTTTGGAAGCGTTATTTAGTTACTAATACGTTGTTTGTTTTATATGCATTTAAGCAATTGTTGACCTTCAAGTAAAATATAAAAGGGCATAAGTTTATGCCCTTAAATTTGTACTATTTTTTATTAAACTCGCCCATATACGTCTTCAAAACGCACAATATCATCTTCACCTAGGTAAGAACCGGACTGAACTTCAATCAGTTCTAGTGGTACTTTTCCGGGGTTTTCAAGCGCATGTGTTTCTCCGAGCGGAATATATACGGATTCATTCTCAGTGAGTAAGAAGGTTTCTTTGCCTTTGTAGATGCGAGCTGTTCCACTGACTACAATCCAATGTTCTGCACGGTGGTGATGCATTTGTAAAGAAAGCTTTTGGCCAGGGTTCACTGTAATGCATTTGACTTGGTGGCGCTGTCCATTATCAATGGAATCATAGCAACCCCAAGGGCGATATACTTTACGGTGAGTATCCACCTCGGTACGTTCATTTGATTTTAATTTTTCTACAATCTTTTTAATGTCTTGGACTTTATTTTTATTTGCAACCAAAACAGCATCAGGTGTTTCAATCACAACAACATCATCTAATCCAAGGACGCTAACTAAGCGACTGTCAGCGTGAATTAAAGAGTTGGATGTGTTTATAGCGATGATATCGCCACGGCAAACATTGCCATTTTGATCTTTGCTACTAACTTCCCATACACTTTTCCAAGCGCCTACATCACTCCAGTTGGCTTTAAGAGGTACAACAACAACCTGATCAGATTTTTCCATTACGGCATAATCAATAGAGTCATCAGGGGATTTTTTAAAACTTTCTTGATCTAATCGTACAAAATCTAAATCATTTTTGCTGAGTTTGAACGATTCTTTGGCTTGATTTGCAATCGCCGAATTAAATTTCTGTAACTCTTGTAAGTAGACAGAAGCTTTAAACATAAACATGCCACTATTCCAAAGATACGAGCCTTGGTCTAAATATTGTTGGGCAGTTTGAGCATCTGGTTTTTCTACAAATTGCTCAACTTTACATGCTTTTATTGCTTGGTCTGTAGAAATTGAGTCTGATGCTTTAATATAACCATAACCGACTTCTGGTGAGGTAGGAACAATACCAAAAGTCACCAGTAGACCAGATTCAGCTGCTTCTAAGCCCACTTTAACAGCATCATTAAAAGCTTCTTGTTGCTGTATAACGTGGTCTGCAGCAAGAATGAGTAAAACAGGATCATCTCCATAAGAGAGGGCAAGTTCTGCGGCGGCAGCAATAGCAGGTGCAGTGTTTCTAGCAACAGGTTCAAGTAAAATTTTTGCGTTGATTTTCTGTTGCCTTAGTTGTTCGGCAACAATAAAGCGATGATTTTCATTGGTGACAATAATAGGGTTTTGAAAGTTATCTATAGCATGATTTAATTTTGTAATTCTTTCTAAAGTAAGCTGAAATAATGTTTTTTCTTCAGTAATGGGTAAAAATTGTTTAGGATAGTTAGATCTTGAAAGTGGCCAAAGTCTCGTGCCAGAACCACCAGATAGAATCACAGGAATCATATTATGGGTCTCTCATAATTTTATTATTGCTTATCCTACATGAATATATATCTAAATCAAAATAAATACAGTATTTCGTTCGGCATTCAATAATATAGTAAACAATGATGAAAGTAATTTTAGAGTTTAATTGTCAAAAAATGATTGCGTGTTTATAATGCTGAAGAAAATATTAATTAATTATTTTATTGATTTTTCAAGACTTGGGATGGACTTTCTAAATAAATCAAGAATCTATGCAAAGGGTTTCATTGATAAGAATGGCTGTTTATATAATAAATTAAGCGATATGGGGAAAAAATGGCTTCTCGATTAAATGCGTCTTACGTATCAATTTTACAAAGATTTTGTGATGTGGTAGCTATTTATTGGGCTTTGTATGCTGTTTTTAATTTAAACTCATTAGCGATCAGCCATCAGGTTATGCTTATATTTTTAAGTATGGTCAGTTTTTTTCAATTGATTGGTGGATTGACAGATTTTTATCGTTCTTGGCGTGGTGTAAGTCTATTTAATGAATTAGTTGCTTGCTTAAAAAATATCTTCTTCAGTGCTTGCTTGCTTCTTCCATTTTGTCTTTTTTATTCTGATATTAGTTTAAAGATTCTGATTCAATATTTTTGTGCAGTCTTAGTCTTTATGGCAGTATTACGGATTTTTGTTCGTTTAATATATGCGATTTCCTTTAAAATATTCAAAAAATCTCGAAATGTAATTGTTATTGGTGATTCTGTTAAAGCACATAAGCTTTTTACTGATTTAAAAAAATCAGAGTGGATTGGATTTAATCCGCTGGGTATTTATTCATTTAATGAAAAAGCAGATCAATATGATTTTAATGGTAATGTAAATGATGCAATTGGCATTATTCATTCAGAAGATATTAATCAAGTCTATATTGTGACAAGTCAGGAAAATATTCATCAAGTCGATAACCTATTAAAAATGCTTTCGGATACAACATGTTCAACAGTTATTGTCCCTGAGTTATTTAGTTATGATTTTTTATATTCTCGAGTAGAAGATATTAATGGTACTCCAATTATTCCAATCATCGATACACGTATTAAAGGAATAAATATCTTTCTTAAGCGTGTCGAAGATATCTGTGTTGCTTCAACTATTTTAGTGCTTATTTCCCCCTTGTTATTGTGTATTGCGATTGCGATTAAGCTCAATTCTAAAGGTCCTGTATTCTTTAAACAAATCCGTTATGGCTTAAATGGTAAACCAATTTTAGTTTATAAATTTAGAAGTATGTCTGTTATGGAAAATGGCGCTAAAGTTACACAGGCTGTGAAAAATGACCCACGTGTGACTAAGGTTGGTGCATTTTTACGAAAAACATCTTTAGACGAGCTTCCTCAATTTATTAACGTTGTTTTAGGCAATATGTCTGTTGTAGGACCTCGACCGCATGCCGCTGCACATAATGAAGAATATCGTAAACTGATTACCGGCTATATGTTGCGTCATAAAGTGAAGCCAGGTATTACAGGCTTAGCGCAAATTAGAGGTTGGCGTGGCGAAACAGATACCTTAGATAAAATGGAAAAGCGGGTTGAGTGTGATTTAGAATATATCCGTACATGGAGTATTTTACTGGATATTAAAATTATCTTTCTTACTATATTTAAAGGATTTATTAATAAAGCGGCATATTAATATGTGGCTTATATTTAATAACCAAACATTTATTAACTTAATATTTTAAACTTAGAAGTGTAGTGTCATGATTAAAAAGGCAATTCTTCCAGTCGCAGGCTTAGGTACGCGTTTTTTACCTGCAAGTAAATCTATTCCTAAAGAAATGGTTACAGTTGTAGACCGTCCAGCCATTGAATATGTGGTGCGTGAAGCTGTTGCGGCTGGTGTAGAGCAAATCATTTTGGTCACACATAGCTCTAAAGCTTCAATTGAAAACTATTTTGATCGTAACTTTGAGCTTGAAACAACTTTAGAAAATAAAAAGAAATATGATCTGTTAAAAACAATTACAGAAATTTTACCTGCACATGTGAGTGTTGTGAGTGTACGTCAGCCTCAACCATTAGGTTTAGGGCATGCTGTACTTTGTGCAAAATCTATTGTAGGTGAAGATGATTTTGCAGTTTTACTTCCAGACGTACTGGTTAAAGATGATGCGGCGGATAATGATTTGAGTTTGATGATTCGTCGTTTTAATGAATCAAAAGCTTCGCAAATTATGGTCGAAGCTGTTCCTGATGAGTTAGTCGATCAGTATGGTATTGTTGATGTGGCAACAACCCCAGAGGAAGGCCATAGCATCGAAATGCAAGGGATTGTTGAAAAGCCTGCAGTAGGGACAGCACCTTCTAACCTATCTGTGGTGGGACGTTATGTGCTCCCAGCAAAAATTATGCAATTACTTGAGCAGACACCTAAGGGTGCAGGCAATGAAATTCAATTGACTGATGCAATTGCATTGTTGCAACAAACAGAATCAGTTGAAGCTTATCGTATGAAAGGTCAAACCTTTGACTGTGGTAGCAAAATTGGCTATTTAAAAGCAGTTTTGCACTATGGAATTGCACATCCGCAACTTGGTGAAGAATTTAAAACACTTATTAAAGAGCTCAATGCTTAAAATAAACAGAGGATGTATATGAAAATTGCGGTATTTGGTTCGACGCTTAATGCAGCGGTTATGGGGGCATTATTTGCTGAACATGGACATAGTGTGATCTGGTGTCCAGAGTCTGATATCCGCTTTTTTCATGTACATAATTTGCCTTTCGATTCCAATTTAAAAAAGATTATTGAATTACAGCAGCTGAACGGTGCTTTAAAAATTTGTGATTTGTCGCAGATTTTAAAATACGAATTTGATGTCTATTTTTTGGCCTTCAACCCTTCAAAATTAGATGTAGCAATTGAACTGGCTCATAAATTAAAAGCTGAACCGATTATTCATCCTAAATTGATGGTTAATAGTTCGACCTTTGGTTTACAAGGAACAAAGACGCTACAAGATATTTTGTCTAAAGATGCCTGGGTATATATTCCTGATATGACGCAGGAAGGTTCTTCAGTTGAAAATATCGAACAATCGACTTCAATTGTAATTGGTACGAATGAAGATGCGTTTGCTAAGAAACAGATAAAAGAATTGTTACGGCCGATTTATCCACGTATGCATCAGCTGATTTTTATGCCAATATTAGATGCTGAATTTACTAAAATGAGTATTTCAGGCATGTTGGCGACGCGGATCAGTTATATGAATGATCTGTCCTTAGTTGCTGAAAAACTCAATATTGATATTGAAAATGTACGTTTAGGGGTAGGAGCTGATAGCCGTATCGGGCCAAGCTATTTATATTCTGGTGTGGGGTTTGGTGGGGAAAACTTCTCACGTGATATTTTAGCTTTGTCGCAAACTGTCACTGATTCAGGCAATCGTAGTCGATTATTACAACAGGTTTGGGAAATTAATGAGCAGCAGAAAGAATTGCTGTTCAGAAAATTTTGGAACTATTATCAGGCAGATATTCAGGGTAAAACAGTCGCAATATGGGGGGCTTCATTTAGAGAAAGCTCATCCAGTATTATCAATTCACCTATCCACAGTTTACTACAAGCATTCTGGGCACAAAAGGTGACCGTTCGATTGCATGACCCAAGAGCATTGCCTGAAATTGAAAAGGTTTATGGGGCGCGCGATGATCTAATTTTGTGTGACGACCAATATGAAGCAGCAGAAAATGCGCATGCACTGTGTTTAGTTACAGCATGGAAACAATATTGGAGTCCTGATTATCGACGATTAAAAAACGTGATGCAGCATCCTTTTATATTAGATGGTCGTAATATTTATGACCCACACTATGTAAAAGAAGAGGGCTTTGCATACGAGGGGGTGGGACGATTATGAATAATATAGAGCAATTTCCGAAACAAGATTCACATATGATCTATACGAAGCTAAAGGCTTTAGCGGACAATCAAAAAGAAACGCATTTAAGTCAACTATTTGCAAAAAACCCATTAAGATTTGAGCAATGTTCAATTCATATCAACCAATTGTGCTTCGATTTTAGTAAGCATCGTGTCAATGGCAAAGTATTTGAGCAACTGATTGCTTATGCAAAATCTCATCAATTAAAAGATTGGATTCAAAGTCTATTTTCGGTAGAAAAAATCAACTACACCGAAAAACGTGCTGCCATGCATTGGGCATTGCGTTTACCTAAAAATAGTCATGAGCATCCACAACTTGCAAAACAAGTACATGGTCAATTGGATCGAATGTATGAATTGGTAGAGCGAATTCATGCTGGTCAATATCGTGGTGCGACTGGTGAAGTGATTCGAGATGTAGTGAATATTGGTGTAGGTGGGTCAGACTTAGGCCCACTCATGATTTCACACGCTTTAACTGATTTTAAAGTGCAAACGGCAAAAGATCTGAAAGTCCATTTTGTTTCTACAATGGATGGGAGTCAGCTTTCTGATTTATTGCACCAACTGCGCCCAGAGACGACTTTATTTATAATTTCATCAAAATCCTTCGGAACGATAGATACACTTTCTAATGCCCAAACAGCTCGATGCTGGTTGCAACGCACTCTAAAAGCATCTGATAGTGCATTGCAGTGCCATTTTGTGGGTGTTTCAACAAAACCTGACAAAATGACCGAATGGGGAATTAGAGAAGACAATCAATTCTTACTTTGGGATTGGGTAGGTGGTCGTTATTCTCTATGGTCTTGCATTGGTTTACCTATTGCATTAACAGTAGGTGTGGAAAATTTTAAAGACTTACTGGCTGGCGCATTTGAAATAGATCAACATTTTCAAACCGCACCATTTGAGCAAAATATTCCAGTGTTGATGGCACTTTTAGGTGTTTGGAATAATAACTTCTTAGATATTCAGACGCATGCGGTTTTACCTTATGATGGGCGCTTGAAGTATTTTGCCTCGTATTTGCAACAGCTCGAAATGGAATCAAATGGTAAGTCTGTACAGCGTACAGGTGAAAAAGCTGTAGTGGATACCTGCCCGATTATTTGGGGAGAGGTGGGGCCAAATGCACAACATGCTTTCTATCAACTGTTACATCAGGGTACTCATGCAGTAAGTTGTGACTTTATTGCTCCTGTACATCGTTATAATGCAAATCAATTTACTTATATTGATAATGCTGATGCCTTGGTTGAACAGCATCATTTAGCACTTTCTAACTGCTTGGCACAGTCTCGTTTACTTGCCTTTGGTAATGAAGTGTTAGATCAAACAGAACTTGAAAATTTACCTGCTTATAAGCAATATGCTGGAAATCAACCGAGTACTACCGTGTTATTGGATCAATTAACGCCGTATACATTAGGGATGTTAGTTGCGCTATATGAGCACAAAGTATTTGTACAATCAGTCTTGTGGAATATCAATGCTTTCGATCAATGGGGTGTAGAAAAGGGTAAAGAAATTGCCAATCACCTTTTGCCGATTTTAAATCGTGAAGCAGAGGATGTTTCTCACTTTGATTCTTCGACACAAGGTTTGTTAAAGATTTTATTAGGAAAAAAGAATGGCTAAGATTTTAGTGACGGGTGGTGCAGGTTATATTGGCTCACATACCTGTGTTGAGCTTCTTTGCGCTGGTCATGAAGTTGTAGTCTTAGATAATTTATCCAATAGTGCTGAAGAGGCCTTAGTGCGTGTGCAGAATATTGCATCAAAGTCTTTAGACTTTGTACAGGGTGATATTCGCGATGCTCAGGTTTTGGATACATTATTTGAGCAGCATACAATTGATGCAGTCATTCATTTTGCTGGCTTAAAAGCCGTAGGCGAAAGCCAACAATTTCCTGCGATGTATTTTGATAATAACATTGCGGGTTCTATCTCTTTAGTACAAGCCATGGCGCGAGCAGGCGTATATAAGCTGGTATTTAGTTCATCGGCTACGGTTTATGATGAAGCGAATGTATCGCCCTTAAATGAAGAAATGCCAACGGGCATGCCAAATAACAATTATGGTTATACCAAGTTGGTTGTTGAGCAAATGCTACAAAAGTTAGCTGAAGCAGATGAGCGCTGGTCGATTGCCTTGTTGCGTTATTTCAACCCTGTTGGCGCACATAAGAGTGGTCAAATGGGGGAAGACCCACAGGGCATTCCTAATAACTTAATGCCTTATTTGACACAAGTAGCTGTTGGTCGCCGGGAAAAGTTGTCTATTTTTGGCAATGATTATGAAACCGCTGACGGGACTGGTGTACGTGATTATATTCATGTGGTCGATTTGGCCAATGCGCATTTATGTGCGCTGAATAATCGTCTGCATCAGACAGGTTGTCGTGCATGGAATATTGGTACGGGTACAGGTTCTTCTGTTTTAGAACTTAAAAATACGTTTGAGCAAGTGAATCAAATCACCATCCCGTTTGAATTTGCACCACGACGTGCAGGCGATGTAGCAATTTCATTTGCGGATAATGCGCGTGCTGTTGCAGAATTAGGCTGGCAACCGAAATATGGATTAGAAGATATGTTGGCAGACAGTTGGAACTGGCAAAAGCAGAACCCACAAGGTTACCAATCCTAAGCTAGAAAAAAAGAGCCTCGAAAGGCTCTTTTTTATTGCTATCAATTAAGCTTCAATGAGCTGGGTAAGTAGATCAACATAGTATTGAATAGATTCTGGATTTTTCGATGCTGTTGTTTCGATATTTAGGCGTAACAGTGGCTCAGTATTCGAAGCGCGCACGTTTAGGCGCCAGTTGCCAAAATCGAGGCTAATGCCATCAGTTTTATCAATCGCAGGATTTTGTGCTGCAAAAAACTCAAAGATCTTTTGAATCGTCACTTGTGTATCTTGTACTTTAAAGTTGATTTCGCCAGAGCAAGGGAATTTTGCAATCATGCCTTCTACTAAAGAAGACAGTGTTTGCTGCGTTTCAGACAATACTGAAACAGCCAACAACCATGGAATCATGCCGCTGTCGCAGTAAGCAAAATCACGGAAATAATGATGTGCAGACATTTCGCCACCATATACCGCATTTTGTTCACGCATCACTTGTTTAATAAATGCATGCCCTGATTTTGATTGTACAGTTTGGCCCTTATATTGTTCTACGATGTCCACGGTATTCCATACGAGGCGTGGGTCATGCACAATTTTTTCACCTGCTTGCTTGAGCAAAAATGCTTGAGCAAGTAAGCCAACAATATAATAGCCTTCAATAAATTGACCTTTTTCATCAAATAAGAAGCAACGGTCAAAGTCACCATCCCAGGCAAGGCCCATATCTGCCCCATGTTCAAGTACTGCATTACGTGTACTGTCACGGTTTTCAACTAGGAGTGGGTTGGGAATACCATTGGGGAATGTGCCATCCGCTTCATGATGGATTTTAATAAATTCTACAGGCACATTGAGGCTTTTGAATTTTTCTTCAATGGCATCAATTACATGGCCTGCTGCACCATTCCCCGCATTGACCACCAGTTTTAATGGACGAATTTTTGCTGGGTCAATATAGCCCATCAAATGCTCTACAAATTCAGGCAAAATATTGTATTTTTCTGTCGTGCCTTTATGCTCAACTTCATTGAATACACCAGCTTCAGCTAAAGCTTGAATTTCTTTTAAGCCTGTATCAGCGCTAATTGGACGTGAATTTTCACGCACCAATTTCATGCCATTATAATCCATAGGATTATGGCTGGCAGTGACTTCAATTCCCCCTTGTACATCAAGATGGAATGCACCAAAGTAGACTTCTTCAGTCCCTGTCATACCAAGATCAAGCACATTGACGCCTGCATCATTCAGGCCTTTGATGGTTGCTTGTTTTAAGCCTTCACTGCTTAAGCGAATGTCACAGCCGACCACGATGGTTTTAGGTTGGTAAATTTGACCATAGGCGCGGCCTACTTTATAGGCGATGTCTTCGTTTAATTCTTCCCCAAGTTTTCCACGAATGTCATAAGCTTTAAAACAAGTTAAGGTTGTCATATAAAGTTCTCAAATTGTAGTTAGGAAAAAGGCTGACAACGTCAGCCTTTTTGTTATTCAACAGTTACGGATTTTGCTAAGTTTCGTGGCTGGTCTACATCTGTACCACGTAAAACAGCAACATGGTATGACAACAGTTGCACAGGAATACTGTAAACAATTGGAGCCAGTAGAGCATGAATGTTTGGCACATTCACAATATGTTGGCGATCTTTATTTTTGATGCCACTGTTTTCATCAGCAAAAACAAAGAGCTCACCGCCACGTGCTTGAACTTCTTCCATGTTAGATTTTAATTTATCCAACATGTCATCTTGCGGTGCAAGAATCACGACAGGCATGTCATTGTCAACCAAAGCCAATGGGCCATGTTTGAGTTCGCCTGCAGCATAACCTTCGGCATGAATATATGAAATTTCTTTCAGTTTCAATGCGCCTTCTAGTGCAATTGGGAAATTCGTACCACGGCCTAAAAATAGGCAGTGTTGTTTTTCTTTAAACAGTTCAGAGAGGCGAAGGATTTCTTCGTTATTTTGTAAAGTATCTAAAATAACTTTTGGAAGGTGCCATAGCTCAGCTGTAATTTCTTCAATTGCTTGATTTGAAATATTGCCCTTGATTTGACCAATTTTTAAGGTCAATAACATTAAGGCAGCGAGCTGTGTGGTAAAGGCCTTGGTTGATGCAACACCAATTTCTGGGCCTGCAAGTGTCAGCAAGCTGTGATTGGTTTCGCGCACCATAGACGATGTTGCAACGTTACAAATCGTCATGGTTGTAATGTCTAGGCCTTTTGCGAGAGCGCGTTTTTGCGTATCACGAAGTGCCGCTAAAGTATCTGCTGTTTCACCAGATTGTGAAATACACACATAGAGTGTGTTATTTACAATCACAGGTGAACGATAACGGAATTCGCTGGCAATTTCGACTTGGCAAGGTACATCAATGAGCTGTTCAAACCAATATTTTGCAATCATACCCGCATGGTAGCTGGTACCACAGGCAATGATTTGCACTTGTTGGATCTTCGCAAAGTCAGCTTCAGCTTCTTGTAAGAAATCTGAGCGTAATGCATTGCCATTTAAGGCTTGAGAGATGGTTTGCTGAATTGCTTCGGGTTGCTCATAAATTTCTTTGAGCATGAAATGCTTATATTCACCCTTTGATGCATTGCTGACAGTCGCATCAAGTTCTTTAATTGGGCGTTCTACACGGTTGCCATTTACAAATACTTCAATGCTGGTACGTGTTAGGCGCGCGATATCACCTTCTTCAAGGTAAATGAAGCGATTAGTAATAGGCAGGAGTGCCAATTGGTCTGAACTAATAAAGTTTTCACCAAAGCCGACACCAATCACCAGTGGTGAGCCTTCACGTACCGTGATCAATTCATTTGGGTGATCTGTATGGACAATACCAAGCGCATAAGCACCTTTCAGCTGTGGTACAACTTGGCGTACAGCTTCGAGTAAGCTCGGTGTGGATTTCAGTGCATCATTCACCAAATGTGCCACAACTTCAGTATCTGTTTGTGAGGTAAACACATAGCCCAAAGCTTCTAAGTCATCTTTGAGCTCTTGGTAGTTTTCGATAATCCCGTTGTGTACAACCGCAACCGTACCAGAAATATGTGGATGCGCATTATTTTCAGTTGGTTTGCCGTGTGTTGCCCAGCGGGTATGTGCGATTCCAAGTGAACCTGAAATTTGTGATTGATTAACCGCCTCTTCAAGATTCGCAACTTTACCCACGCGACGTTCGCGTAGTACATGACCTGAATTGATGAGGGCTAGACCTGCAGAGTCATAGCCACGGTATTCAAGGCGTTTTAAGCCTTCAATTAAAATATTAGTGATGCTGCGTTCAGCAATGCCGCCTACGATGCCACACATAATTTTGACCTCTTATTTCTTAATTTTTTGCGGACGCTGATAATTTTCTTTGGCAAATTGTTTAGAGCGTTCTACAGCTAAACAATTGTCAGCAACATCGCGGGTAATTGTTGAACCCGCACCGACTGTTGCACCATTGCCAATGGTAACAGGAGCAACGAGTGAGCTGTTTGAACCAATAAAGGCTGCATCGCCAATAATGGTTTTAAATTTGTTGGCACCATCATAGTTACAGGTAATCGTGCCTGCACCAATATTTGAGCCTGCACCTACTTCTGCATCGCCGAGGTAAGTGAAGTGATTGGCTTTAGAACCGAGGCCAATTTTAGTATTTTTGACTTCAACAAAGTTGCCAATATGCACATCATTGGCTAATTCTGCCCCTGGGCGTAAACGTGCGAAAGGCCCAATTTGAGCATATTCACCTACGACAGCGCTATCAAATACGCTATAAGGTTGAACTTTGGTGCCTGACGCAATTTTGGTGTTTTTAATTACACAGCCTGCACCAATTTCCACATTGTCACCAAGCTCGCAATCACCTTCGATAATCACATTGATATCAATGCGTACATCCTTGCCAGCTGTGAGATTGCCACGTAAATCAAAACGACTCGGATCAATCAAATGTATGCCTTGTTGCATGAGCTGTTTTGCTTGGAATATTTGAAATTCACGTTCTAAGGCAGCCAGTTGTACGCGGTCATTGACGCCTTCAACTTCAAAAGCAAGCTCTGGTTCTACAGATGCGACTTCTAAGCCATCCGCAATCGCCATGGCAACGATATCGGTCAGGTAATATTCGCCTTGCGCGTTATTGTTATTTAAGCGTGGAAGCCATTCGTGCAATTTGGCATTGCTCACAGCATAAATGCCCGTATTGAATTCTTTAATTTTACGTTGTTCTTCAGAAGCGTCTTTGTGTTCTACAATCGCTTGAATTTTACCGTTTTCACGTACAATTCGGCCGTAGCCTGTTGCATCAGCAACAGTTAAAGTGACTAAGCCAATACCAGAAGATTGAGATGCGTCGAGTAGCTTTTGCAGGGTTTGCTGCGTAATGCATGGCACATCACCTGAAAGGATGAGCGATAGGCCTTCTTTTGGTAAGACGGGGAGCGTTACTTTTACCGCATGGCCTGTACCGAGTTGTTCAGCTTGTTCGACCCATTGAATGTGTTCTTGAGTAAAAGCCTCTTGAACCAAACTGCCACCATGACCGTAGATCGTAATAATATTGGCTGCATTGAGTTTTTTTGCAGTTTCAATTACGTGTCCCAGTAGAGGGCGTCCTGCTAAGGGTTGCAAGACTTTTGGTAAATTAGAGCGCATACGCGTTCCTTTACCAGCGGCGAGAATGATAACGCTTGTTGACATGGTTGATCCTAGAAGTATCTTCACATCGATAAGAAATAAAAGTATAGGCAAATACACAAGGCTGCCCACAAACCTGCAATGATGTCATCGAGCATGATCCCGAATCCACCATCGACGCCACGGTCAATGGCACGAATAGGCCATGGTTTCCAAACATCAAAGAGCCGGAATAAGCCGAATCCAATCAATGCCCAGATCCAATTCATATTGCCTAAATATAGAAGAGGCAAGAAGGTAATGGATTGGCCTGCGAATTCGTCCCAGACGATACGCCCATCATCGTGTACGCCCATAATTTGTGCTGTTTTGCCACAAATATAGATTCCAATGACTGACATCAGCACAATAGCAATAATGGTGGCATTCAAACCAATTGCAAGCCACGCAGGGATAAACAGTAATGCGAAAGCAGAACCAAAAGTCCCTGGTGCTTTAGGAGCTAAGCCTGACCCAAAACCTACGCCACAAAACACGACGCAACGTTCAAACCAAGTCATACGCTGGAAATGAATTTTAGGTTTATGCAAAGTGTTGATATCCATTAGATTGAATGGAGTAATTTACGCCATTTTTTAATAAATTTAATCCCAAGTTTTGGGTAATTTGTCCAATAATCGTAATCGATGTATTGACGCACTGTTGTTTAATTTTTTGGTAATTTTCAGGGCTGATACTAAAGCATAACTCATAGTCATCGCCACCTGCTAATGCAGATTGAAATTTTTCTTGTTCAGATAATTTGTTTACAGTTTCGCTGAGAGGAAGCTTATCTAACTCAATGGTCGCACCGACATTTGAAGCCGTGAGAATATGTCCCAAATCTTGAGCCAAACCGTCTGAGATGTCGATCATGCTCGAGGCTAAGCCTTTGAGTTGCTCACCCAGTTCACAGCGAGGTGTTGGATAGTCTAGGCGTTGCTGTAAGGGGTGCCCACGGTGTTTTAAGCCATAAGCTGCATCACCAACTGTGCCGCTGACGCAAATGAGGTCGCCGATTTGAGCACCCGAGCGTGTAATGGCTTGACCAGTTTCAATCCAGCCCAGTGCGGTAATGGTAATGGTTAAGTGAGGACTTTGGGTGGTATCGCCACCAATTAAACTCACACCAAATTGATCGCAACAATCATATAAACCCTGACTAAAGCCTTTGAGCCAGTCATGATCAATTTGGGGTAAGCTCAATGCGAGTAAAATGCTATGCGGTTTAGCGCCCATGGCCGCAATATCAGAAAGATTGACGGCAACAGATTTCCAACCAATGGCATGTGGATCTGTATCGAAGGGGAAGTGTCGTCCAGCAACTGAAGTATCGGCACAGATGACCAATTGTTGCTGTGGAGGAGGGGTGAGCAGGGCTGAGTCGTCACCGACCCCTAAATCGACAGAATTTACATTCTTGCGATTAAAATAGGTGTCAATAATCGAAAACTCAGCCATACAACAATTCGACTTAAAAACTTAGTTCGCTTGCTGCTTTTCTGCTGCACGTAATGTGGTCGCTAAACGATCCAATACACCATTGATGTATTTATGGCTGTCTGCACCGCCAAAATGTTTAGCTAGCTCGATAGCTTCGTCTAAAACGACGCGATATGGAATTTCAAGATGTTCTTTCAATTCATACGCACCTAAACGAAGCGTCGCAAGTTCAACGCCATCAAGCGCTGATAACTCGCGGTCAAGCACAGGGATTAAAAGCGCATCCAATGCTTCATGATTGGCAACCACCTCGGTCAACAATTCATGATAATAGCCGAGATCCACTTTATGCATAGCATTTTCCACGCGAGTACGCGCTTCAATTTCATGCACTGGATTGTGGCTCATTTGCCATTCATAAATTCCTTGTACAGCAAAACGGCGTGCTTTGCGTTTTGCTGCATAAGTTGCTTGAAGTGTTTGCGACATAGCGTTAAATAGCCTTTAACAAGTTAACCATTTCAATTGCAGTCAATGCAGCTTCGCTGCCTTTATTGCCTGCTTTTGTTCCTGAGCGTTCAATCGCTTGTTCAATACTGTCCGTAGTCAATACACCGTTGATTACTGGCAAGCCAGCATCTAGGCCAACAACGCCTAAACCTTTAGCACATTCACCTGCAACAAAGTCGAAGTGAGGTGTGCTACCACGAATCACGGCACCAAGTGCAATGATAGCGTCAAAACGACCTGTTGCTGCGAGTTTTTTCGCAACGATAGGAAGTTCCCAAGCACCAGGCGCATGAACAACAGTGATATTATCCTCTGATACGCCATGACGTTTCAATGTATCAACGGCACCTTCTAGCAAATGTTCTACAACAAAGCTATTAAAACGACCAACTAAAATCGCATAACGGTCTTCGTTCGCGAGATGTAACATACCTTCAATACGGCGAACTGCCATAGTAACCTCGATAATTTCTTAAGATGTTTGATTTGCGGTGATGTATTCCACCACTTCTAAGTTAAAGCCTGATAGGGCATTGAAACGTAATGGAGAGCTAAGAAGCTTCATTTTTTCAACACCTAAATCACGTAAAATTTGTGCACCCACACCAATGGTTTGGTATTGCTGAGATAAAGCTGCATTTGATTTGGTTGGTTTTGGTGCGGTCAAGCTTTCAAGCGCAGGGCCTAGGTCTTGCAAATGACGCTGACCAATCCAGACCAATACACCACGGTCACTGCTGGCAATTTCTTTCAGTGCTTTGTCTAGGTTCCAAGCTGGCTCGCCATCTTTTTTGTTGATTTTCAACAAATCACGTGCTGGGCTAAAGCCATGTACGCGCACAGTAGTTACGCCTGCTTTTGGTTCACCTTTGACCAAAGCCAAATGAATGTCTGGGTTACCCACTTCACGGTAACGGAACAATTCAAATGTGCCGTATTCTGTGTCGAGGGTTTGTTGATCTAAACGTTCTACCGTTTGTTCATTGGTCATACGGTAGTGAATAAGATCGGCAATGGTCCCCATTTTAAGACCATGCTTTTCAGCAAATACTTCTAAATCTGGACGGCGCGCCATGGTGCCATCTTCATTAATAATTTCACAAATGACAGAAGCAGGTTCTAGCCCAGCTAAACGTGACAGGTCGCAACCCGCTTCAGTATGACCTGCACGGTGTAATACGCCACCAGGCTGTGCCATCAGTGGGAAAATATGCCCAGGTTGTACGATGTCTGCTGGTTTTGCATGTGCAGCTACAGCCGTTTGAATGGTGTGCGCGCGTTCTGCAGGTGAAATGCCAGTCGAAATGCCATTTGCGGCTTCAATCGACAATGTAAAGTTTGTTCCATGCTGTGCGCCATTGGCATCGACCATGAGTGGTAGATTTAACTGTTGGCAACGCTCTTTGCTTAATGTTAGGCAAACTAAGCCACGTGCATGCGTAATCATGAAGTTAATGTCTTCAGGGCGCACGTGGGTGGCAGCGATGACTAAATCACCTTCATTTTCACGGTCTTCGTCATCCATTAGAATGACCATTTTACCTGCACGAATATCCGCGACGAGCTCTTCAACTGTATTGAGCGGCATCAGCCTTCACCTTCTTTTTCGTCTTCTGTGAAGACATTAAACTTATATAGATTGTTGCATAGTCTAACGTTTTTTTGTGCGTTTTGCCTATGCTTATCATTTTCCCTTTCAGGTCCATTGTTATACACAGTCCGAACCAATTTTTAAAGTCAGGCTGAATTTAAAAGAATCGCTTTATGCATAATCTTTAAGCAATTGAAAAGAATAAAAAATGACAAAGTTAGTGTGGAAAGGCATAAAGCACAGCATTTTGTCCCTTAGTATCGATGGCTATGACTGCTTTACGAAAAAGTAATTATGAGCAATGACCCTTGATCAGCGTTATTTACATGTATATGAATTTATTGTGCCAAATGATGAAGATAATTTCGCATCATGGTTTTATTGGCCTGAAGAATCTGCTGTTGGAGACTAGGGTCTGGAATCGCACGAGCAATTAAAATGGCACCAACCAGCTGGCAGAGCATAGCCCAAGCTTTATCTGGGCATCCTAAGTGTTGTGTAAACAGTGCATGACCACGAAGCAGTTCTTGTTGATAGGTATATTTGATGTCGTCATTGGCGCGTGCCACTTCACTGGCCAATGCAGGGAGTACACAACCTTGATCTGCATGTTTTAAATGCGAAGGGGTCAAATAACGGTCCAACTCAAAATCAACCCATTCTGCTAACGTCTGATGGGGATTATTTTCCCAATGGGCAAAACTGTGTTGCAATTCTGTTTCTATTAATGCTTTAAACAAATCTTGCTTACTCGAAAAATGTGAGTAAAACGCACCGCTGGTGACACCAGCTACCTTCATAAAGCTGTCTACGCCTGTAGCAGCGAAGCCATTTTGTTTTGCTAACTGGCCACTGATGTGAAGCAATTCTTGCCGTTTTTGTTGTTTGTATTCGGGTTTGTAGCGCATGAGCACGACCCTGAAATTAAGATTGACGATAATTTAATCATAACATAGTATTCGTTATAGTAACGATCGTTATCTAATAGAATATTGATAGCGCATGGAATAAAACAATCCAGCACGAGGGGATCGTCATGGAAAATAATCAGCTGTCTCATCCAGCCAAGGGCGTGGCATTAATCATTGGTGCAGGAGATGCGACTGGCGGTGAAATTGCCAAGCGTTTTGCCCGCGGTGGCTATATAGCCTGCATGACGCGAAGAAATGCAGATAAGCTCGTGCCTCTAATAGAAGAAATTGAACAGCAGGGGGGCACGGCATTTGGTTTTGCTTCTGATGCGCGTAAAGAAGAACAGGTCGTTGAGCTGATGGAGCGGATTGAGTCTGAAATAGGGCCGATCGAAGTGCTGGTATTTAATATTGGTGCCAATGTGCCTTGTAGTATTTTGGAAGAAACAGCACGTAAATATTTTAAAATATGGGAAATGGCCTGCTTTGGCGCATTTTTGACTGGCCGTGAAGCGGCGAAACGCATGGTGACACGGGAGCGTGGCACGATTATTTTTACTGGTGCAACGGCGGGTATACGTGGTGCAGCCGGCTTTGCGGCTTTTGCAGGTGCAAAACATGCGCTTCGTGCCTTGGCGCAAAGTATGGCGAGAGAACTTGGCCCCCGTAATATTCATGTGGCGCATGTGGTGGTCGATGGTGCGATTGATACTGACTTTATTAAAGATACCTTTCCTGAGATGTATATGAAAAAGGCGCAAGACGGTATTTTAAACTCTGCACATATTGCTGAAAATTATTGGCATCTTTCACAGCAACCACGGGATGCATGGACACATGAATTAGACCTCAGACCCTGGATGGAGCGCTGGTAAGGATATAAAAAGAATTGAATGGACACATAAAATGACGAGGACTTTGAAAATGAGCAAGATTGAATTTTATTTTGATTTAGGTAGCCCATATAGCTTTTTGGGGTTTCACCGTATACAGCAGATTGCCGAGCAACATCAGGCAGAAATGATATGGAAACCGATGTTATTAGGAGGGGTCTTTAAAGCGACTGGGAATAACAGTCCAATGGCTGTGCCAGCCAAGGCACGCTATTCGATGATTGATTTACAGCGCTGGGCTAAGCTGTGGCATATTCCGGTACAGATGAATCCTTATTTTCCAATCAATACCTTAATGCTAATGCGTCTGCTGACTGCTGTGCAGTTGTATCAGCCAGCGCAGTTTCAACGGGTTTTGACTGTGCTGTTTGATGCGATATTTGGCCAGCCACGTAATTTAAATGATGTGACAGAGCTGATGAATTTAGCGCAAGAATTAGGTTTTGAAGTCACTCAAGTACAGGCGTGGCTAGAAGATGAAAAGGTGAAATCTGAGCTGAAGGCGGTCACACAAGAAGCGATTGATCGTGGGGTGTTTGGTGCACCAACGTGGTTTGTAGCAGATGAAATGTATTGGGGGGTTGACCATCTGCATTTTGTGGAAGCTGCGCTATAGAGAATTGAATAGCTTCTAAACAGGTCAAATAAAAAAGCGAACCGAAGTTCGCTTTTTAGGGTTTAACCATAGACTAACTCAATTAGAAGAAGCCCATAGGTTTAGTAGAATAGCTCACCAACAGGTTTTTGGTTTGTTGGTAATGGTCGAGCATCATTTTGTGGTTTTCACGGCCGATGCCTGATTTTTTGTAGCCACCGAAGGCCGCATGCGCAGGATAGATATGGTAGCAGTTGGTCCATACGCGACCGGCTTGAACCGCACGGCCTGCTCGGTATGAAGTATGTGCTGATCGTGACCATACGCCTGCGCCAAGGCCATAAATCGTGTCGTTGGCGATCTTGATGGCATCATCGAAATCTTTAAATGTGGTTACAGCAAGTACGGGCCCAAAAATTTCTTCTTGGAAAGTTTTCATGCTGTTGTTGCCTTTAAAGATGGTTGGTTCGATGTAGAAGCCTGTACCAACTTCTTGGCGTTCACCACCACCGGTCAGCACTTGCGCACC
>NZ_JACAXE010000010.1:0-104742 GCF_013391565.1 Acinetobacter sp. SwsAc6 | reverse complement strand
TTTCACGTACAGGTTTGCCGTTGTCCCATGTTTCTGCAACGGCCAATAATTCTAGATTTTCTTCTAAGCGATCTGCAATTTTCAGTAACAGATTAGAGCGAGTAGTCGGTGATGTATTGTTCCATTCGGCTTTGGCTGCGTGCGCAGCATCGAGCGCTAACTCAATATCTTCAGCCGATGAACGTGGAATTTTGGTAAATGCTTTGCCGTCAACTGGGGAGATGTTGTCAAAATATTCGCCTTTTACTGGTGCGACCCATTTGCCACCAATAAAGTTTTCATATTGTGATTTAAATTGAACTTTTGAGCCGTCTGTATTTGGATCTGCGTAACGCATACATATATTCCTTTGTTTATTATGATGTTTTCTGTCACCAAGCGTATACAGCTTTGGTATAAGGTACTTTTGCACATTATTTGATTAGCATACTTACTATAAGGTTGGAAAAAGGTTGGTTGTTGGTCTGTTTACAAGTGGCTGACAAAAAACGTTACAAGGCAAAGAGGATGGCATAACAATAATCAACCCGAGTTGAGAAACTCTAGGATGGCAGAGATGAAAAATTTAATTGAAAAACGTAAGCAAATAGAACAGTTTAGACAAAGTAATAGCCTCTCGCCACAGCATGCGGAACAGCTGGGACAGAGTATTCATAGTTCGTGGCGCAGATCACATTCTGCAGCTATTCCTAAAGACAGAATTGCAGCGCCACTGCAACAAGATAGGGAGCAAGTGCCCGATGCATTGCAACGCGCTCTAAATCGCTGCGCAGATGACTTGAAACATATTGCTGAGCAGTCATCAATGGTTGTGGCTGTGGGCGATGTGGGGAGCACCATTGTCTGGAGTGCATCCAGTCGGCAAATGCAAAGCGCTGCCGAAAGCGTGCACTTTATGCAGGGCGGACAGTGGAAAGAAGAATTGGTTGGAACCAATGCTTTGGCATTGTCGCTAAAGACGCAACAATCCAGCTGTGTGTTTTCCAATGAACACTATATGACTTCCATTCATGACTGGGTCTGCTATGCAGCACCAATTATTGATCCCTATTCAAAACAAGTGTTGGGCGTGATTGACTTATCGACCACATGGCAACATCACAACAGCTTAGGTTTGCTGGCTGCTGAACGCTGTGCGTCCATTGTGCAGGCGGCATTACTCGAACAACATCAACAGCAGTTATATATCCGTGCATTCGCAGCTTCACAGGTTTTGTTTAACGGCAAAATGCTGGTGATGACACCGCGCCAAATTGAAATTTTAACCATTCTTGCACTCTGTCCGCAGGGCATGACCTTAGATACTTTACATCAGGCTTTATATGGTGAGCGCAAAGTTAGTATAGGCACTTTAAAGGCCGAAATGTCACAGCTACGTGATGTGCTGGGAGGCATGCTGGGCTCACGGCCATATCGAATTTTAGCCAACGTGGAGGCAGATTTTTTACAGGCAGAACAAGCACTGGATGCAGGCTATACTGAGTCGGCTTTAAAGTTATGTTCGGGCGTATTTTTAGCAAAAACTGAAAGCCCGTTTTTATGTACATGGCGTGACTGCTTAGAGTCACGTTTGAGTGATGCAATTTTTAAGGCCGATGAAACCGATGTGTTGCTCAAGCACGTCGCGCGTTTTCCAGAAGCCGTTGATGCAGTAGAAAGATTGATTGAGTTGATGCCGAAGAATCATCCCGTGCATCAGCATCTACTTCGGAGCAAAGCATTCAACGGTAACTAAGTTGTAGTATTACAGCCCTTTGCTGTCCAGCCAGTTGAATAGTTGCTGATAGACATTGTGTCGTACGGATTTTTCGGACAGCACCAAATCATGCAAGCCATTTTTAATGCTTTGAATACTGACATCACCCTGAATTTTCTCAGCATATTTTTGAATGTCTTTGACGCCTAAAATCACATCGCTACTTTGCGCATCTTTGCCCCATTTACGTGGATTCTTGGTTTGATGTGAGTGCATCACCAATACTGGTACATCGATTTGCACACCTTGATGAATTTCTTTTTGCGCTTCATGTATAGCAGTCACAAAACTCAGACGAACCATTGGATATTTGCTTTTTTTCCAGTCAAGGCTAAAGCCCCATTCGCCCTTTAAATCCTTATGTAGGCTAGCGGTATACCATTTATGGAGTTCGCTGGGAAATTGTAAATCTGGAAATAATTTTCCAACACGGCTCAACTGTGGCACACCCAATTTGCGCTTAATTGGATTCATATTGAAATCATAAAAAGGACTGTTGACCCAGAGCGCTTTAATCAGCGGATGATTCGGATGATGTGATGCATATAAGGTCGTAGTTAAACCACCTGTAGAGTGCCCACAGAGCAAAACTTCATCATGGCCTTCGGTGCCAATAATCTCGAGCGCTTGATCAATTTCCGCCTCATATTCGCTAATGTCACGCACATTATAATATTTTTGATGTGGCAGAATTGAGCGCCCGTATTTACGTAAATCCAGTGCATAAAAATCGAAACCGTGCTGATTAAACTGCTCAGCCATTTCAGTCTGATAAAAATAATCAATAAAACCATGAATGTATAAAACGGCTTTTTTTGTAGCTGTGTCGGCTTTTTTTCAAACTAAAGTCGCTGTAACAGCACCTTCAAAATCGTCTGGAAAGTTTAAAGTGGTTTGCTCATAGCCTGTACCAAGGTGATCGGGCTGATAGGTTGGAGAGGTGTGGACTGCTGACATATTTTGCTCTGTTTTTATTGCCGCGGATGCCTCTCATCCTTGATGAACTATGGAATTTTGTCAACAGCAAAGCTAAAAAGCACTTTAAGCGCGCGATGAATGGATTAAGCGCTTAAAGTGCAGTTGGGGTGGGAGAGTACTTATTGCTTAGCCTGCTGCTTTAAAGCTCTGTACAGTTGCGCTTGGCTTTAATGCGGCTTTAAAGATATCGACCACTTGTGCATGTGTTGCTTTGCGTGGGTTGGTCAGCATGCAGGCATCTTTTTGCGCATTTTCAGACATAACGCTGAGATCTTGTTCTTTTACGCCAAGCTCTAACAAGCTAGAAGGAATACCAATAGATGCAGACAGTGCACGTATCGCATCAATGGCTGCAAAGGCTGCTTCATTGATAGTCAGTCCGTCTGTATTTACGCCCATCAACTGCGCAATACGGGCATAGCGGTCTGGACAAGCGATTAAATTAAACTCGCATACATGCGGTAGTAATACGGCATTGCAGACACCATGTGGTAGGTTGTAGAAACCGCCTAATTGATGCGCCATTGCATGTACATAACCTAATGATGCGTTGTTAAAAGCCATACCTGCAAGATATTGTGCATAGCTCATCGCATCACGTGCTTCTAGGTTTTCACCATTTGCCACAGCTGGGCTCAGCCATTCACTGATCATGCTGATGGCTTTTTCTGCGCAAGCGTCGGTAATTGGGTTGGCTGCTGTAGATACATAAGCTTCGACCGCATGTGTAAGGGCATCCATACCTGTTGCTGCTGTAAGCGCAGCAGGTTTTGCGATCATGAGTTTTGGATCATCAATTGCGATGAGTGGGGTACAGCGCCAGTCCACAATAGCCATTTTTACGTGCGTGTCTGTGTTGGTAATAATACAGAAACGTGTCATTTCTGAAGCCGTACCCGCAGTGGTATTAATCGCAATCAACGGTGTCATAGGCACGGTGCTTTTATCAATGCCTTCATAATCACGGATATGGCCACCACCTGCGGTTACCAAGCCAATGCCTTTGGCACAGTCATGTGAAGAACCACCACCCAGTGACACAATAAAATCACAGCCTTGGTCGTTATATTCTTTTACGCCATTATGCACGTTAATGTCGGTCGGATTAGGTTCTGCGCCAGGGAAAATATGGCTATCTACGCCAGCTTCTTTCAGATAGCCTGCGATGGTGTCCGCGACGCCAAATTTAAACAGGCCAGCATCGGTGACGATCAATGCTTTTTTGGCACCGAGATTTTGTGCTTTTGCACCAATTTCTTTGGCACAGCCTGGGCCGAAAAGTGAAACACAAGGGATGTAAAAACCGTTTGTTTGATCTGCAATATTTTTAAAAGCCATGGTGCGATTCCTTCTACCATTATTTATCATCATTGTTATGGGTGATGCTTACCCTAAAATGAGTATTCAATAGCACTTAAAAAAAATACACCTACCAAAGACCTACCATGTATAAGGTTTTATTCTTGGCAAAGAAAATTTATATCTAATGTTTTTTAAATATTTGACTTTAGAAGATTTATATTAAATTAAACAACAATTAAAATTTTTTAAAACATAGTGTTATGTCATGCTGCTAAGGCAAAGATGTTTGAAACACAAGCTTGATAAATCTTAATTTTTAATTGATAATAATTATCATTAATTTTGAAAAACATGATTCCTTCTTTCTAGCTTCAGAAGGCAGGGCAGATAGCACGTATTCATAATTGCCTTGTGTCTTCTGTAATTGCACCAGAATACTGCTTCCTCAAAACACTTTTGCACGGCTTTGTTGCACAAAGATTTGAAATGCAAAGCGCCCCTAATTGAGCTAAATTTAAGGCGTAACTTGGGTAAGTGGTCGACCTAATTCCGTAAATCTGTTAAGGACTGCTACACGTGCATGGATCTCATTCACTTGGCTATCAAAACTCCTTGCACTGAGTTTATCTCCTAATAATTTGATGCAATGCATCTTAGTTTCAACCAAACTTCGCCGATGATAGCCTGACCATTTTTTCCATAGTGTCCTGCCTAAACGTTTAATTGTTCGAAGTAATTCATTTCGCTCTAGGGAGCTACTCTTTGTATCTTTCCATGGTTTCGCATTTTTTCTAGGTGGAATCACCGCATGCCCTTGCCGATCTGCAATGACCTGACGGCATTGCTTGGTGTCATAAGCTCCATCGGTATAAACAGAGTCAATCTGCTCATCTTGTGGAATCTGATTAAGTAAATCACCAAGCACCTGTGAATCACTGACATTATTGGTTGTAAGCTGAACTGCTCGTATTTGTAGGGTTTTAGCATCTATACCAATATGAAGTTTACGCCCTTGGCGACGATATTCAGGTCCATGTTTCTTGCGCTTCCATTCGCTCTCACCTAGAAACTTCATGCCTGTAGAGTCCATGAGTAGATGCAGCCCATCGCTACTTTTTTGGTAGCTGATTGCAATATCAATATGCTTTTGTCTTCTACAAAGCGTACTGTAATCTGGTGCTGTCCAATTTAATCTGCAAAGTATAATCAGACTTTGCACAAAGCCAGTAACCATACGTAAAGACAGACGGAATAAGGATTTAATCATTAAGCAGCATTGGATGGCTGCGTCGGAGTAGGTTTGATTTCGCCCTTGTTTGCCTTTTGATGGCGCATACCATTGCGTAGCAGGATCAAACCAAATGGCAATATTTCCGGGACTCATGAGTGCTCGGTTATATGCGGGCCAATTGGTTGTGCGGTAGATGTTGTGTGTAGGCTTCTTCATTTGAAAATTATATCGCTGAAAAAGCCTTTACAGATAAGTTTGTGCAACAAAGCCCTTTCATGGTAGAAAATATCCATCTTATTTTCCTAATATTAGCAATATTTTTGGGCATTAAACTTGCTCAAAGATTAGATTCAAAATGAATGCATTTAAGATGTGTATACAATTAAAAATAGGAATTGTATGAGCAATCAGTTCAAGTGGATATTTTTGTATGGTGGATTAGGGTGGGGCATACCGTTTGCATGCATCATGTATGTTATTCGAGAAATTGAAGGTAAGTCGATGGCCTTTGGTTCACTTCCTGTGTTTCTTATCATCTGCATCCTTTCTGGAATGTTTTTTGGAGCTATAAATTTCAAATATCTATCAAAAAATAAATATGAAAAATTGAATCTGAAATTTGAAAAATTATCTCAAGTCTTATTAGCCTGGATAGTCATCTATAGTATATATGGTCTAATCATCAAGTTTTTACTAGTTCCTCTAAATTACAATGACACTATTGGTTCAAATATTTTTGGTTGGTTTTTTTGGGCTATTGCTTTCCATATATCTTTCAAAATTTTTGAAAAAAATAAAACACCTGATTAAATCCATTTAACATAATGGCTGTTATACGAATTTCCATTGTTAGAACCCATTTAAAGTGTCTATATTCTCACCAATAAAAATGTCCGCTTTTAGAATATGCACTTTTGCAATTTCCTTAGCGGACGGTTTGATATGTTGGTGTCTATGTCGGATAAAGAACTTAAACGATTGTCGGTCTTGCAGGAAATCTGCGATCAACGCATAACTCAATCTCAGGCTGCTCAGCTACTTCATATTTCAGAACGTCAGATCAGACGCTTACTGCAGAAATACAAAGCCCAAGGTCCAGTTGCATTAGCCCATGCCGGTCGTGGCCAAATCAGCAATTCCAAACTTCCTGAAGAACTCAGACTCAAATGCCTCAATATTGTTTCTGACCAACTCCATGGTTTCGGACCCACTTTAGCGCATGAAAAGCTCACCACCGTACATGGATTCGATCTTTCAGTAGAAACCCTGCGTTCCTGGATGATTGCAGCTGACTTATGGATTCCTCGATCCAAGCGCCTGTATCAGCCTCGTTACAACCGGGATTGCTTTGGTGAACTGATCCAAATTGATGGCTCACACCATGACGGGTTTGAAGGACGCGCTACTAAATGCTGTCTACTGGTGTTCATTGATGATGCCACAGGCAAATTACAGCATTTACGCTTTTGTGAGTCAGAATCAACTTTTGACTATATGATTTCAACACGTTTATATATCGAACAGCATGGTAAGCCATTGGCATTTTACAGTGACAAACATTCAGTTTTTAGGGTGAATCAAAGTAGCAAGAAAGACACCAAGATTACCCAGTTCGGACGTGTTCTGAGCACTCTCAACATCGATATCATTTTCGCTAACTCCCCTCAAGCCAAAGGTCGTGTAGAACGAGCGAATAGAACACTTCAGGATCGTCTGATTAAGGAGATGCGTCTAGAAGGCATCAGTTCAATTGCAGATGCCAATAAGTGGCTGCCGTGCTTTATTGAGCAATTTAATCGTAAATTCGCCAAGATGGCTTTTAATCCCAAGGATCTACATCGACCTATCGCTGAAACAGCCGAAGAATTAGATGATGTTTTTACCTGGCGTGAACCCCGCAGAGTCACGAATAGCCTGACGATTACTTATGATAAATGCGTATATCTCTTGGAAAACACCGAAGAAAATCAGAGGTTGATCGGTAAGTATCTTGAGTTCCTGGAATACCCGGATGGTACTGTAGCCATCATGCATAATAGCCGAAAGATCAATTACAGCCTCTTCGATAAATTAAGTCAGCTGAATCAGCGAGAGATTGTTGAGAATAAACGGTTGAGTGCTGTTCTGAATCATGTCCAACAACAGCATGAAGAACTGGAACAGCAAAACAAACGTAATCGTTCTCAAAAGATGCCAAGCAGACGTGCACAGAAAACAGCAATCAAAGAACGAAATCTAAATCCTGTGCTTGACTTGGAAATGTCCATATAGGACATTTCTATTTGGTTAGTAGGTAGGACATTTCTACTTGGGAATAACATAAAAAAATGGGAGCTATCAGCTCCCATTTTTTATTTTTGCTCATGTTCTTTGTAGTACTGATGTGCTCTCTTAGAATTATGTTTCCAACTTTTAGCAACTTTATAAACGTAAGTCGGAAAATCATCCCAAACATGAGGTAAGCCTGTACCACGTGCTACACGAATTTTAAGCGAATAGCTTTTGTATTCAATACGATGTAAGAAATAAAAGCTACGTTCTTGCTGAGTACTGAATTTCTTAAATATAGAGCTTCTGACATTAGGGTAAATTTTCCAAAGATAATCATGTCGAGTACTTTGTATTGATTGCCTGTATTGATGTTTTAGTCTTTTCATTGTTCCTCCTAGGTAACATTACCTAGAAGGGATCCTCTGCAAAATAGTACATCGTCTTTAATCCTATGAATTAAAAATTAGTATTTAAAAATACCACAAAGTGGTATAAAATAAACTACTACAAGGTAGTATGAATGCAAGAAATGTATACAATATGTGAGACCCCATTATTTACTAAATACTGTCTTGTTTATTGGACTCAGGAAGAATATGAGGAATTCAAAACATTTTTAGCATTAAACCCTGAAGCAGGAGATGTTGAGCCTAATGCAGGCGGTATTCGTAAGATTAGATGGACTAGCGGTAGTAGAGGTAAAAGTGGTGGTGTCAGAGTCATCTACTTTAATCGTTTAGCAAATGGAGAGATTTGGTTATTAACCTTGTACAGTAAAAAGCAAACTGTACAGCTTAGTAAGAAGACTCTTCAAACATTGGTGGAGAAACTAAATGACTCGTTTAATGACTGAAAAAGAACTGCAATCTTTTGAAGAAACTAGGGATATTGAAGCTGAAATATTACAAGGCATCGACGATATGCTTGCTAATAATGCAGCGAAAAGAACAGTAATCACTGAGACAGATGTTGCGTTAGCTCGTAGAAAGGCTCAACTAACACAAGATCAGTTTGCTAAGATTCTTGGCGTATCAAGACGTACCCTTGAATCCTGGGAACAAGGTGCGAGAAGACCATCAGGAGCAGCAACATCGCTTATTCGATTATTTATTGTTGATCCAAAATTTGTAAAAGAGAGTCTGGCTTAATTTAAATGGCTCTCCTTTGAGAGCTATTTACTATATTCATTTAATGTTTTTTATGAAGCACTTAGGATTTGTTGGAAAAAGTACTGAATATTTAGGGTATACCCATGTTGAAATTATCAATAGCTCATTACGCTTATCTTTCAATATTCCATCGAAAAATGATCTAAAAGAAACCTTTAAAAAGATGGTCGAAAATAACTATGATTTACTTATGGAAACATCAGCTGAAATAGAGTTCGATTTAGAAAGCGAAACTATAGCAAAGATAGAAACCATCATAAAAGAAAAAGAGATTGAACTTGATGAGTTTGTCCAAAATGCGCTGATTAAATTTATCAACCAAAATGAATCGACTAAGATTGATTAACCCTTAAATGTAGATAATAAAAAGCCCAACATCCTGTTGGGCTTTTTCGTATGGGTTCGCTCGGTATAACTCCTGTCGTACCTTACAGTCCTTGTGCGTATCTATGTTCTTATTATTGTGTGGAACTTCCTGTTCCTGATGAATCCATCATAGGAAATTGCAGCTAGATCGTATATAGGCAGCTTAGAAAAGCGGAATGCGATGACGGTGTGAGATCTCAATATTCACTGCCATATAGGCAGCTTAGAAAATAAAAAGCGTCAGACTAAAAACAGCACGGCGGTTCACTGCCATATAGGCAGCTTAGAAAATATCAACTCTTAATTAATCCAAAAGGAAACAGTTCACTTCCATATAGGCAGCTTAGAAAATAAAAATATACAGCTCACAGGGCAAATCATTGTTCACTGCCATATAGGCAGCTTAGAAAAATATCGCTATTGTCGGTGGTGTGGCCTTGCTGTTCACTGCCATATAGGCAGCTTAGAAATTTAAGCTTATCAACCTTGATTTGCTGTCCAGGTTCACTGCCATACAGAAGACAAAACTGGATTTACCATTATTTAAGCTTTTCTGTTGCAGAAAGGCTTGGTACGCCCGGTCATTCATCTGGATCGTGCGGTCAGAACCATAAGTTTTGGTTCCACCAAGCACACCATTCACTAACGCTTCACGAATGTGGATTTCCCGACGTTGTAAGTCCACATTTTTCCATTGCAGACCATCGATTTCACTGGTACGCATACCCGTAAAAAAGCGAATGGTGTAATAGGGGCGGAAGTCTTCACGCACTGTGGTAAGAATTTTATGCACCTCTTCCAGAGAAAAAGGTGTGACTTCAATCTTGCTTTCCTTCAGATTGTTAATATTTTTATAAGGCGACTCAAACTCGTATCGTTCAGCCGCATCATTGAGTATCATACGTAAAGGCGTCATGATTTGATTGATCCTCGATGCTTTTAGACTTGTCTGATCTTTTCCGTGAGTCACTTTGGCGAGGGAAGCACGGAAGTTCAGCAAGTCTGACTTCTTGATTTTCGAGAGAACCTGATTACCAAAAGCAGGAATCAAATAATTTTTAATAATGATTGAAATCTTATGTTGATAAGATGTTCTCCACTCAATCTGTTTTTGTTTAAACCATAATTCAGTAAACTCTTTAAAAAGAGGAACTTTAGTTTGTACAGCGATTTGCTGACTTCTTTTTTCCTTAAACTGCTCGACACGTTTACTTTTGGGGAAGTACTTTTCATATTCGAAAGTTCCCAAAGTAATTTCAGCTTCAAGCTGCTCGAGACGTTTTTTCAAAATGCGACGATTATAGGCGTTGTCTTCAAGATTGGGTGTTTCTCTGCAACGAATGCCCATGTAGCGGAAATCGGCAATCAGTTTGCCGCTTCGTTCTCGGATGGTAGCCATCAGTTAGACCTCCTGAAACTTATTGCAAAGCATCCATGCTTAAACCAGTAAATTTAAGCATTTCAGTTTCAATGCGTTCCCAAACAAAAAGAATTTTACGACCACCGAAAGGACGGATGTAGTGCACACCTTCAATAAAGACACTATCCTTCAGTTGGTTGCGAATAGTAAAAGCGTCGTACTGAATTTTTTCAGCCAGTTGTTGGGCTGTAAGATAGGTATATGACATAATAAAGCCTCTGATTTTTACCAGGTAACTAGGAAAAATTATTCCTTAGGCGTAATTTATCATATTTTTATTACTTTACAAGTACTTTTTACCATTTAAGTAGGAGATTTTATGATTATTTCAAACTTGGCAGTTTTACTAGCTGAGCGAAAGTTAAAAGTAGCTGATTTAGTTAGAAGTACAGGAATAAATAAATCTACATTGCATAAGCTCTATAACGATGAATCAGTCAGAATTGATTTTGAGACAATTGATAAGATTTGTGTGGCTTTAAATGTAGAAGTTGGTGATTTATTAATTTTTAAACAAAATGAAAATAATCAATAATATATATTGTATTTTGGTCACAGATGGTCACATCAAAATGTCAGTTGGTCACAAATTCAGTCTATGATTAGGATGATCGTTAAAATTTTTTATTAAGGGGTCGATTATATTTTTGAATAATTACTTCGATGGTGAAAGAACTCACTTTTTTATTGTAATTTTTTGGTCACCGATGGTCACATGAAAAAATTGATTGGTCACAAATTTAAGAAAATTAGTTCAAACCTTGAACTAAAATTCTATTTTCTAGGTCCAGTTTTTGGTTTTGGATGAGTTATAAAGTACATATAATTTGGTGAAATTTGAGGTTATTTAAAGTTATTTAAAGTTATTTAAAGTTATTTAAAGTTATTTAAAGTTATTTATAATGTGGTGGCACAAAATGGTCACATCTTGGTCACCGAAGATAGGGACGACTAATAAAACTTATAAGTAGGCTTTAGTAAATAATTCTAATTAGATTAAAAAACATTAATTAAATCAACAATAAAAAAGCCCCCATCTTTCGATGAGGGCTTTTTGAATTTGGAGCGGGAAAGGAGACTCGAACTCCCGACCCCAACCTTGGCAAGATTCACCGACATAAAATACACTAAATAACATAAATGGTATTTCAATAAACCCTATATATAACATATATATGGGGTTATTATTTTGTGTGGTGTAATTTAAGATAGGGTAGGGTACTTTGATTTGTGGTCACTAATTTTAATTAGATAATCAACAATAATTACCAACATAGATATTTATACATTTATATTATTTTACCATTTAGTAAACTTATTCTCATCTTAATGTCTAACTATAAAGTAGAAGAGTCTAATCTAGAGGAGTAATGGATTGTTGAGGATGTATTCAGATTCTTTCAAAGGAGTCTATCTGATGAAAATTCAATTAGCTGTACTAGCTCATAAACAATGACTTAGTCAAACTATGACGCACTTGATAAATAGCTACTTATAAATATGAATAAAAAAAATATATACTTACGTCATAGGAACTCTCAAGAGATCGAAATGAGCCAAGGGTCATCACAGGTCATCACTCGTCAATGGATGATTATTCAGTTTTTATTAAATAGTAAATATGTCAGTACAGCAGAAATTGAAAACCATTTACAAAGTAAAGGGATAATTACTACTCAACGTACGATTCAACGGGATTTAAATTTATTGGAAACATTATTTCCATTGGAATGTCGTCGAGATTGTATGCCTTATAATTGGCGTTGGAAAAAGATAGAACAGTCAGTAAAGGGTTTGAGTTTATCTCAAGCTTTGATTCTAAGACTCGTTGATGATCAATTAAGTGATATTTTACCTGAGCATACACAGCAAGAACTATTACCATTATTTCAAAAAGCAAGATTGATTACCTCTAATGCTTATACAGGAGATGAGTCAGCTCTTCTTGATATTTTGACTAAGGATCGAAGAAAAAGTGTTGGTTTTGTGCAGCCTTCCTTGATGCAGGAGTTGGCTTTGAGTATTAGCGATAAAGTAACAAGAGTTTATCAAGATATCTTCAATAATGAAGAGCAAGTGATGAAGAAGAACTTAAAAACATTAAGTACATTACTTGAATTATATGAAATGCCTGAGTTGGCAAAAGCTTTAAAAGTATGATCTTAGAAATAACAGACTTTTTAAAAATCAATAAATTGAGTGGATGATAGGTTTTATGGATTCGTTATTAAAGGAAAAAGTAGTAATTGATGAATATTCAAAATCCATATTTGATATTAATGCATTTAAAGATGCAGTTTTTTTGAACAAAAAAGAAATCAAACAAATAGATTCATTAAGTGCGGATGAAAATTTTGAAATTAATAATATGAATTCAAGGTTTTTCCGTATTACGGAATTATCAGCGCAAGAGCAGTTTATATTACGGCAAGATTTAGAAAATGTAATTGCAAGTATGAATAATGTTCATTTTAATTGGGTCTATTATTTATCTGGTACTGAAACAGGTATTGAAATATATATTGGAACCGTACTATTGTTAGATCAGGGAGATGTTTTTAATCAAAAAAAATTATTAGAAAGTCAATTACTAGGTAATATTTCTGGAATTTTATTAGAAGATGTATCTTCTAAAAACTTACAAGATCATATTTTATCGCCATTAAATAATTCTCAGCATTTTGGATTATTAACAGGCGTTCCCTCTTTGACAATCGATCAGCAAGCTCAAAGTAAAGGTTCTAACATTAATCAAGGTATTGATCGTTTAGCTCGCAGCTTAACTGGGGAAACATGGCAATTATTGCTCGTTGCACAACCAGCCAAATTACATGAAATAAATCAAACCATTGAAGAATTTTTAAATTTATCTTCTGATTTACATCCTGGTATTAAAAAGTCTATCCAATCTGGTACAAACACAGGTACTTCACTCACAGAGGGCTCGAGTACTTCTATAAGCCATGGTTTAACAGATCAAACAGGTTCAAATAAATCGCGTACAAAGCAACATGGTTTAAATGATTCGATAACAAATCAAACTTCAGAAAGTGGTGGGGAGTCATCAAGTAATTCTAAGAATAATAGTTCAACGAG
Source organism: Acinetobacter sp. SwsAc6 (assembly GCF_013391565.1). Lineage (NCBI taxonomy): Bacteria > Pseudomonadati > Pseudomonadota > Gammaproteobacteria > Moraxellales > Moraxellaceae > Acinetobacter > Acinetobacter sp. SwsAc6. The sequence continues at coordinate 91,153 of NZ_JACAXE010000010.1, read as the reverse complement.
TACTAGTGACAGTAAGAATAAAGGTTGGACAAAGGGTGAAAGTAAAACCAATGGAACCAGTAGTGGTACATCAGATTCGAGTGGTACAAGTGAAAGTAAATCTGTGAGTAAAAGTGACACTAAAGGTTCTTCAAATTCTTCTAGTAGATCTGAAGGGAAAAACACAACAGAAAGCAGAGAATTTATAGACAAAAAAATCGAAAGAATAGAAAAATATATTACAGAAAAGCAGCTTCCTCGTTTCGAACTAGGACGAAGTAAAGGTCTTTTTAAGACTGCGATTTATTTATCTGCATATAATAAAAGAACTTATGAAAGTCTAGTTTTAGCAGTTAGATCTACTTTTCAAGGAAATCAGTCAGTTTTTAGCCCACTACAAGTGCAAAAATTGCACATGAAAAAGAAAGATATTAATCAGTTATTTAAAATTCACTGGGAAAAAAATGATATTAATAAAGATGCTTTATTACTGCAAAGTACCCCTTCTGCCGCTAGACATGTAGCACTTGCAACTTGGTTAAATGCTTCAGAGTTGTCAATTTTGGCAGGGTTGCCAAGTCGTGAGGTTTGTGGCATTCGTTTAAGAAAAAATGTAGATTTTGCGGTTAATCCTTTAAATTCCAAAGACTCTGCATCATTTGAGCTAGGACGGATTATTCAAAATGGTCGAATCTTAGAAAAAAGCAAAGTCTTATTAGATAAAAAGTTGCTTAATCAGCATATTTTTATTAGTGGTGTTACTGGTGCTGGTAAAACAACGACTTGTCAGCAGATCTTACTGCAATCTAAATTGCCATTTCTAGTCATTGAACCAGCTAAAACAGAATATCGAGGTCTATATGAACTTGATGAAGATATTCAATTTTATACTTTAAATAATGAACAACTTTCGCCATTTCGTATAAATCCATTTGAACTTTTACCAAATGAGCAATTAGTCGGACATATAGATACCTTAAAAGCGACTTTCGCAGCAGTATTCCCTATGGAAGCTTCTATGCCTTATCTGATTGAAGAAGCGATTGTTCGTAGTTATGAGTCAAAAGGTTGGGATATTCATACATCTAAGAATTTTCTTTTTGAAAATCCATTTAATTGTCAAGGACAAGCTTTTCCGATCATGTCTGAAATGCTTGAACAATTAAAAATTGTAATTAAAAGCAAGGGGTTTGGTGACGATTTACAGCAAAAGTATGAAGGCTCTCTCATTTCGAGATTAGATAATCTCACGATTGGGAGTAAGGGAAGGATGCTAAATACGCGTGTTTCTATTGATGTATCAAAATTACTTGATCAGAAAGTCGTTATTGAGTTAGATGAACTGAAAGATGAACAAGATAAGGCATTAATGATGGGATTGCTCATTGGCCGTGTAGCTGAAGCAATGAAGCAGCGTCATTATTCAGATCCTACTTTCCAGCACTTAACATTGATTGAAGAGGCACATCGTCTATTAGAAAAACCACAAGGTCATGATGATGGTGCTAAAAAGTTGGGTGTTAGTTTATTTGCAAATCTGCTTGCAGAAGTTCGTAAATATGGTGAAGGGTTGATTATTGCGGATCAAATTCCAAATAAACTTGCTCCAGAAGTATTAAAGAATACCAATACAAAGATTATTCACCGTCTATTTGCTGCTGATGATCGACAAGCGATTGGTGAAACGGTTGGTTTGACCGAAGAACAAATTGATTTTTTACCTATGTTGAAAGCGGGTGAAGCAGTTGTTTATAGTGCAGGTTGGCATGAAGCCGTCCGTACACAAGTTGGACAACTTCATAATACCAATTCGAAACCTTTGGATATCCAAATTATTGCAAGTCATAGTCAACGAAGAATTTTTAGCCAAAGAACACAGTTATATCCTAGGTTATCAAGCGTATTTGATTCAGAAATTACAGCTGAACAATTTAATCAATTTATTCAAGAGGGTAGTTTTGTTTTAAATTTATGGTTGAAATGGTATGCCTTATCACAAAATGAGGTACAAGGGCACAAATTAATTATTACGCAGCGCTTATCTAAAGAAATGGAAAAACTGAATCAAGTATGGGGTGATTCAAAAAGTGATATTAAATTGGCACTTGCACAGTTATTTTTAGACATTGCACCGATTGCTTATATAGAAGATAAATTACCAACAAAATATCCTGTTGAACAGTATCTTATCTTTTTATTTGGATTATATGAGCATGATCAATTAAATGAAAAAATTACATCTGATACGATTTTTGGTCAGGATACAGGAAGACTCATTGCAGGGGCTCTTCAAGCAATGTTACAAAAGTTAAATTCAATCTAAAAAGGAAAATAGTATGGGATTTTGGAGCTCAGTGGGTAGTGCAATAAGTGGTGCATTTTCGTCTGCATGCAGTGCAGTGGGAAATGCGATTTCAAATACATTTGGTAATGTGACAGATACTTTTAATAAGACAATTAATGATTTAGGGAGTGTTCTAACGACAGCAAGTGCAATACTCACAGCATTAAGTGTTGTGATTCCCCATCCTCAGTTACGTTTAGCAGTTAAAGTGATTGATAGTGCTTTGGTAGTTTTGGGATTGTTGAAAGAAAATGAAACAACAGAAGATATCGGTGATATGGCTTTACAAGCGTATGAGGCTGATATTAAACCTGCAGATTTTTCATCTTATGATGATTATATAATGACACTACGTAACTTTAAGCTTGATCCAGAGAAATCAGCGAAATTTAACTTTGGTGAAAAAGTGAGTGCAGGTATTACCGTGCAGGCTTGGGGCTTAGAAGAAAAAATAGGTCAAGGTACAAGTGATTTATTGGTTCATATTTTAAAAGATGCTCCTAATGTATTAAAAGGCGAGGGGTATTTTACTGAAACTCGTGTTCAAAATATCATTGGAAAAATAAAGGACATTTCTGATGTAGCCAAATATTTTAGTAACAAGTTAAATCCTGATAAAAATAATGAAGTTGAGCAAGATCTTGTTAAAGCAGAGCAAAATCTGAGTCCTGAAAAATCAGTTGAAGAGATTTATCAAGAACTTGATAAACATAAATCTGAATAGAAAGTTAAGAGAATGAAAATATTTATATTTTCATTCTCTTTTTTTTGTATATATTTTATAACTTTAGCTGTGTAAATGGAAAAATTGAGGGAAACGTGTCAAATACAAACTTAAGTCTTTGTTTATTGGAAAATGAAATACAGGTCTATAAAAGTCAGAATCAAATAGATTGGTCTATTATACCAATAAAAGGAGAGGACACATTTATTCATCATAATGATCAGTCGAATATAAAAGCTGTATTAGATGAAGTGAATAAATATTTAAATGATGATGGATTAGCTTTTGTAGACGTTAGCATTTTATATACAAACTCCGCTTGGCTTAATGAAACAATTATACAATTACATGCTTTTAAAAATACTAGTTTTCAAATTTTAAATTTTTATAATTTAGTGGATTATGTTTGTAGAAGTTTAAATGTAAAGCAACCCGATTCACTGAGTTCAGATTGGATAAGACAACGAATTTTGCCTCTAACAAATTTAGAAAATAGTTGGAAAGAGCATCAAAAGTTACTTGATGCGATTCAATTACAAGGGCAACTTAAACAGGCACAACAACAACAAGATCAAAGTCTAATAGAAACTGATTTTGCCAAAAAACTTGCAGACTTACAGCAAGAGCGTCAAAAATTACAGATTGAGTTGCAGCAAATTCAGCAACAACTGGTTTCTGTGCAACGCCCCAACTTAGAAAATCTTTTAAGTTTTTTACCGAGCATATTCAAAAATTTTTGGAATACAGTTCGCCCGGATGAGCTAGTAAATATCGTTGGCTTATTAGATGTTCCACAAGTTTCATCACCATTTCATAATCCAAGTATAGCAGCAGTTAGGACAAAAAAACGGCAATTTTTAATATTGGAAGAAAGTGAACAACAAAAAATTATTGGTTTCTGTCAGCAATTAAAGCAGCAATATGATTTGCATCTTCATCTTGAATTTCAACCAATTATTGGAGCATTGGACTGATGGCTAAATTTACTGATATTGATAAATTATTAGAGCAATTAGAGAGTAGTAACATGCTGAAAAAGCTGATTCAGACAATCAAACGTCATTGGGATGGGGGAGGGGCTGAACAAATATCGCAATCTTCACAAAAAGTAGATCATCAACTACAGGAAATAATTGCGCGACAAGAAATTGTTGAGAAAATAATAGAAGTTCCAGTTGAAAAAATTGTTTATAAAGAAAAAGTAGTTGAAGTTCCGATTGAAAAAATTGTTGAAAAAAAAATCGAAGTCCCACCGATTTGGACATTGGGTTTGGAAGAACAGAAAACATATTTAGATTCTTTAGTACAATTTCATGAACTACAAAGTATTTTTAATACTGATCAGCAAGATGTTACTACAAAAATTTTAGCGTTTATAAGCTCTAGTTCACAGTGGCCCAATATTGTCCGCTTGTGGGATAGATTAGCTGAGCAATGTAAAAGCTCTCAAAAAGAGATTGAACCTGAAAAAATTAAATTATTAGAAAATGCAATTAATCTTTATAACCTCACACTTTCAAGTTCTAAAGCAGAGTTGAAGTTTCCTGATTTAAATACAAAGTATGACTATAACATTCATAATCAGATCGCAGGTTCAGGTAGTCAAATTAAACAAGTATTACTCGCTGGATTATATAATGCATCAGGTGAGAAAGTTAAATCGGCTTTAGTGATTACAGTTTAAGTGTTGGGGAATATTTGTGACTAATATGATTTTTGTACCAAAGTTAAAACACCAGAAATTATTAGAATCGGCTATACGAATTGATAAAGAAAAAAATCAAGTAGATTTTGAAACGGTCCAAACTGCTGTTGAAAAATATATTCAGCAACATCGTTGGTGGAGTATCTTAGATGGAGAACTGATTTTAGACTTTACAACAGGACTATTATGGGAAAATCCTAAAGCTGTGATATCAGGGAGTCGTATAGTAGCAAAAAAATATATAAAAGATAAAAATTTAAAACCTTCGATTATTTGGCGATTGCCTAATATTGACGACGTCAAAAATGTTGTAGAGGATAGAACATTTCCTTTATTAAAAGGATCTGGTGCTAAATATATTTTAGGATATAGCGCAATACAACTTGATTCAAATGGTATGTGGCTTGATCGAGATTATCCAAATACCTTCGAGGGGGATACTTTAATCCTAGCAATTAGTTCATATTTTAGAAATAAAAATATTACTGAAATTTTACTAACTTTAGATCAATTTGGATGGAATTTACTACCGTGTTCAGTAAATGAATCTGAAATAGATTATCAATTTTTTCTTGCAAATTTAGAAGAAATAATTTGGTATAAAAATACTTATGAGAATGCTGAACCCAAAATTGATTTAAGCTCTATTTGGGAAAATGTAGATTATATTTCTACTCGTCTCCCTAAACTTGAAAATTTACGCTTTACTGACATTGATCAGGGAATGTGGGAGTTTTATACACAAAATCAAAGTTTACAAGAGCAATATCTACAAGTAGATACAGAGCAAGCAATACGCTATCGTAATCCTGAACTTGATATCCGAAATGCTAAGGTTGCAATTGATTTTGGTACAAGTAGTACTGTTGTTGCAATTCGTTCAAATGGTAAAGATGAGCTACTGAGAATAGGTTTACAAGAAGAAGATTTTAAAAAGCATTCGATTTCTGATAATGATTTTGAAAATCCGACTATTTTAGAATTTCTTGATATTCAAGAAGTCTTAAATGCATGGGGAAGTGAAGTATATCGCCCATTGATAGATTGGAATACTGTACATTGTTCACATGAAGCTCGTTTGCGATTTAGAGATAATGACAGTGATCCTAAAATTGTTAGCAGTATTTTTGCACGTTTAAAACAATGGGCATTACGTGAAGCAGAGCAAGCTAGAGTTAGAATTACAGATCAAAAGAATCATGAATATGAATTTAAGCCATTATTTGAACTGAATCCAATCAAGGGACAATCACTGAATATTCAAAAAGACTATCCTCAGCTCGATCCTATTGAGTTATATGCTTGGTTTTTAGGAATGAATATAAACTGGCGAGAACGTGGTATTTATCTAAAATACTTTATGACATTTCCAGTTGCATATCCAAATGAAGTAAAAGAAAAAATTCTTGCCTCTTTCAGAAGAGGTTTAGTCAGAAGTTTTCCTGAAAGTTTAATGTATTCAGAACGTTTTAATGAGTTTTCTGTCCTAGAGCTCGCGTCTGAACCTGCTGCTTTTGCTGCATCTGCATTAAATGCATTAAATATAGAGCCTACTGAAAATGGTACACCTTATGCTGTTTTTGATTTTGGTGGGGGAACAACTGATTTTGATTACGGAATTTACCGCTTAGCAACATTAGAAGAAGAAGATGAAGGTACAGATGATGTGCTTGAACACTTTGGATCAGCAGGAGACAAATATTTAGGTGGTGAAAACTTATTGGAAAATATGGCTTACCAAGTATTTAAGTATAATCAAAATTTATGTCGTGAAAAGGAAATCAGTTTTACTAAGCCAATAGATGCCGATCGATTTGTAGGTTCAGAACTATTGATTATGCAGACTCAGGCAGCTTATACCAACACGACACTTCTTATGTCAAAATTACGTCCATTATGGGAAGGTGGGATATTTAATCAGGATGATAGTGGAGTACTATCACTTACTTTATTGAATCGTGATGGACAAAGAGTTGAGTGTGAAATAAAAATTCCTCAACATGAATTAATAGAGTGGTTAATTGCTCGAATTCGTGATGGTTTAAAGAATTTCTTTACGGCACTTAAAACCTCATTTGAAAACCATCTAAAGTATTTACCCGATGAAATTCATATTTTATTGGCTGGTAATTCAAGTCGTTCAAGAATTGTTTTGGGATTGTTGGGTTGCTTAGAAGATGATGAAGCTCAAACTTTAAAAGAGTTGTTTCAACATGATTTACTTGAAATATTTTGGGAAAATGTTCCAGCATTTGAAGTGCACTTGCCATTACAGACAGATGAAACAAATCCGTTTAAACCAACAACAAAAACTGGCGTTGCATTAGGATTATTACGTGTATCGCCTGGCGAAACACTCAAAGTGATTAATCATGCTCAACAAAATAATGTTGATAGTCCATTCCAATTTTTTGTTGGTACTCATCGTAGAGGGATGTTTACTGCATCAATTAAACGTGGTGATGCTTATGAAAAATGGCAGGAATTAGGGCCTATACGTGCAGGAGTATTCCCATTGCTCTATACCACTCAATCTCAAGCATTGAGCGGTATAGAGCGAGGTACGAATGGTTTGAAGGAACAGGATATTGAGTTTTCAGGCAGTGATATACAAGGTAAAAAAGTATTCGGACGAATTATGTCACCAGATAGTATTGAAATTGGATTAGCGGTAACAGTTGATCATATTGGGCAAATGTCTCATTGTCAGATGATTCAATTGAAATAAAGTCAAATAAATGGAGTAATTTTGTAATAAATATTACTTTATGGATGGCATGATTTATGTTTTATTCATATGGTTATCTTATTCTAAAAAGTTGATACTTTTTAAGTTTGGATTTGGAGAGTGTAATGATAATACTCGTGCAAATAGTTAAGTCACTTGGCAATCCCCCCTAAAAATACACTAAATAACATAATTGATATTTCAATAAACTCTATATATAACAGTTATATAGAGTTTTTGATTTTGTGTGGTGTAATTTAAGGTAGGGTGGGGTACTTTGATTTTTGGTCACTAATTTATTGTGATAATCAACAATAATAACCAACATACAAATGCTTAATCTAAAGGTATTTTACTGATTGGTATAATTTTGTGATGAGAGTGGTGTTGTCTGGGGGCTACGGTTTCTATTTTGCAGTTTTTTCTGATGTTATAAGCATGACCGATCCCTATTTCAGACGCTGCTAATTCATAGAGTTTATACGATTTAATCATCGTTGATTAGACATCCAATTTTTACTAAAGATATATTAAATTTGACTTTAGATAAGGAAACAACGGTTAAATTATTTTAACAGCATGTAGTGATTTCTAGACCTTCAACTTGCAGTTCAAGAGATTGAGGTTTGCCAATACAGGCTAAATGTAAACAGAATTTAAAAGCTGCAAGTGCTTTACGCTCTTTAGTGGAATAAAGCTGGAGGCGGACATAATCTTCTTGAGTTGTAGGATGCTCTGTTGTGCTTGATTTAGCCAGCTTCAGTAATAAAGGCTGTTTTTTGGTATCTAACAATTTTAACAAGTCTTGTCCAAGCAAATGCCAAAATTGACGGGGAAACAGGTCTTTTACCTTGAAATAAAATGATTCTAATTGATCGATTTTATTCCATCGATAATGAATACCTGTATGAGAGACTGTTACACGACTTAAAAACGTCTCAAGCACAACTTTGATTTGATCTGGTTTCTTTTCAAATACATTTTGAATATTTTCAAAGAAATAATTTCTTGCTGTGCGCTCTTCAACAGTATCGATCATGGCTGGTTTCAGAGGATTTTTTAGATGATTTGTGTTATTGAGATCAAATAATCTTGGGTTATTTTTTTGAGACTTGAGTTGGCCTAATAGTTTTGCATTTTCATACCAATAGTTAACCAGTTCTACAGGTAAACACATTTTCTTTGAGACCTGATCTGGATCATTATGAATTTCCAGTAAATTTAGGCACTTAAAAAAACGGGCAAATGAAACTTTAGATTCTTTTGTTCCCGCGAAGTATTTAAAAAAGTCATGAGGAGGAGTGTTACAAGAACTTTCATTTAGAATATCTTCTACATTACTTTTTAACCAGTCAGTTTGATCGTTGAGTAACTGTTGACTTAAATGCATAGCATGCTTTTCAAAATTGAATGGAGAAGAATCTTTTACTGTGTTTAAAAATTTGAAAGAAGGTAGGTAGCCCATCATCTTCTTTGCTAATTGAGTATCGATGTTTGGATGATATTGCAGTATTTTATGCCCAGCGATCAGGTAGCTCAGATGAATATAGCTTTTAAAGGTTTCTGTAGGATCAATGTGACCCAATAAATGGGCAATCATAAACCAATGATTTTGACCATGCGTATGACGGAGTAATTCTGTTCGGATAGATTGATATTCTTCTTCGGTATAATCCGTCAGATTCTTGACGAGTGGAGCGTAATTACAGTTGAGAACAACGGATAGGTGATTGGCAGCCGTGTGTCGAAATGAGTGAAAAGAATAATCATGATGCTTGAAAAGCTCGTTCATAAGCATTCTAAAAGGTGTTGTCACCGTATGTTTGTTCAGCTTGCTATTTTCATTCCAATTACGGAATAGGTATAAGTTTTGTTGATTGAGTAGACGTTGTTCGACCACATAGCTATGGAATAAGTGATATTCATCAGCTTTTAATAAGCAATGTACAGGGACTTTGCGTTCAGCACTATCTGTTTTAAGTTGATGTAAGTTTCCTTTCTTTTTTGAGCCGTAGGGCTGAATCCATACTGATAGACAGCTCAAGCCCTCGATATCCCGCACACGTAAGCCTAGAATCTCATTAATACGCATACCGGTTCGGTAAGCTAAGATATAGATGATTTTTAATGTCTTGTAAGTGTTTTCTTGACTATTAGGACCTGAAAATAAGGTATCTAACTTGTTCATGAAAGCTTGATAAGTCAAAGGACCAATAATACGGGCTCTAGGCCTATTTTGTATGGCAATTGACTCTAATTCGAGAGATTCAGCTTCGAAAACTGTTTGTTGAAAGCTCTGGAAGCGCTTCAACATCCTGACGGTCTGACCACTGGATTTTTTAAACTCAGGTTGGCCTGCTTCATCTGCGAGTCGGGTATTCGTGATGATTTGTGGGTAGATCTTCGCTAGGTTCGTATTCAAATCATCTTCACTATCTAGATATTGTAAAGAATGGGTGAGCCAGGGCTCAGCAATACGGGAGTAATAAGTGTAAATGGAACTATCTGCTAACGGTCTATTCTTCTGAAACGCTTTTTGAAATTTGTTTACGCAAAAATTAAAACGTTCAGCCAGTGGCTGAATCTGTGCTAATTCTGGTTTATAAAGGCTGATGAGCCATAAGGCGACACGTTTACTATACTCATTAAATTTATCAGCATTTTCAAGACAATATTCAATAATTAGTGCATCAATGCTTTGATCGGTTTGTGATGTACGAATCAGTTGTAAAAGGTCTTTGTGAATCTTTATAACATCATTCAAGGCTTGCTGAATATCATCATTGGAGTAGGATTGACCCGCAATAGATGGTGATTTTTCTACATTTGAATCAGTAAGAGTGTCCTGCTGATATTTAAATTTTGGATGAAGAAATCTTTCAAATTCTATTTCTGATAAGCCACAGGTTGCAGTATTTTCAATGAGACATTGTGAGAGAGCAGGATCAATATCAACTTTTGGGAGTTGCATCCAGTTAAAGCTGGCGTAGTCGCGTAATAATTTATAAGTTTTGAGATTAAATGGTAACTTAATCTTATTAAAAATAAGCTGTAGATAATCTTCTACATTCTGGTTTACTGTACGAATATTTCTGCTATTAAAATGAATTAACCATAAGCGGGTAATTTGATCAGGAATAAAATTACGCGATTTACGAATAGTTTTTTCGTCAATAAAGAGATCTCCATAAGAGGGGGAGAGCGGTTCTAAAAATATAATGTTCAGATCTTCGATCTTTCTGATTTTTGCCGGATCTTTTAAATGTTCAAGCAAAGCTTCTAAAGAGGATTTTTGATTTAAGCCTGAGTAAAGCAGGGCAGAAATAACAATATTCCCAATGATTTCATCATCAGAAAATGTCTTGCTATCTTTCGCTAGAATCCAGTAGTCCCAAAGCTTATCAAGAACTTCATCAACCTGATGTCCCTTCTCGATCCAGTCCATGGTAAAAACCGGCTGATCACGCTGCATCTCAAATGTCAGATTCGGTAGGGGCAAAGTCTCACGACGATTTAGATTGATTTTTTTAATATACGATCGAAAAAATTCATGCGCATATTTTTTCCATGCCAAGCTTGGAGCTTTGCGTTTAATAAACTCATAAATTGCTGGATAGAAGGATTCAAGGTGCTCTTTTTGTTCCAAATCTTGTTCTTGGAAATATTGAATTAGTTCCTGTTCTACATCTGCTCGAAGCTGTTTTTCCTGATCGAGTCGGTCTCGTTTTCTACGTTCTTCTGCATATAGTGGTTGAATTTGCTTAGTACGTTTATTGAGTGAGGACATCGAGTTCAATACCGGTAATATTAAAATGATCTTTCATTTGTTCAAGAATATGAGCAATGCTTGAATATTGTGAAATAGATAAGCTGGAATAAGGATGAGCAGCTTCTTGCTGCATCGGTTCATGACCGAATAAAGCTAAAATTTCAATTTCGCTAATTTTATGGCAGAGAAACGCACGGGCAGTATGCCGGTGCCAGTTTTCATGGTGCAAATCTAACTCAGGATTAAATTTTTTTATAATCGATGGCTTTAAGGGTTTCCATTGACCATCCTGAAAGATATTCAACAGTGGGAGCTTGCTCTCTAAAATTTGTTGAATATGTTGTGGAATTTCTGGCTGACTAGGAGCAATTTGAATTTTAAAATAATGTAAAAAATCTATAAATTTCTGGAGTTCTTGTGCGACAAAATGACCCAGTGGAATTAAACGTCCATAGCCTTGACGCCCCCCCACTTCTTTATCGGAAACCATGCATATTTTTCTTTTCAGGTTAAAACTTTTTAAAAAACCTGGAAATTCAGCGACGGGTCGTGCGGCAGTAAAGAGCAACAAGAAATGCCACATCCACAGATTGTAATGATTAAAAATTGCTATCCAGTCGTCTTCTTTTTGTGAAATTATTCTGAATTTGAGTGTGGCAAAAATATTTTGAATCACATTTGAAGTAGGTGCTTTGCGGCTGCCAAAGTTTTTTTCTGCAGCATATTCGATATTCTTGTAGTCATCGGATAACGACTCACACAGCTCTTTTAAAATTGAGACATACTCGGTCTGTAAAGCCTGAATATTCTGATGGCAATAAGAAGTAGAAGAAGACTTGTTTGCATCAATACCGGTGAGAAGGTCAGCAAGCTGTTTATTTCCAGTGCGTTGCAAAATAGTCTGATGTAAAAGAGAGCTAATTCTTATTAATGATAATTTTGGAATATAAAGTTTGGTTCTCAGCTGTTTCAAATATTGCTGAAGATCCTCTTCCGTAACGCTGTTACCATCTCGTAGCGAAGCAATAAATGAATTTGGAATCGGGATATCTAGATAGACTGTTTGGTTGAGCAAACCATCTGGATAAGCAAAATCCTTATTTTCAAAAATTGAAAATTTACTCCTCAGAAAATATTGTCCATTGCTTTGACGGATCTGTTGGCGAGCATTTAAATTTTTAGCACGTTTACTTTGTAGACGTAGCCACTCCTGGATTTTATTTCCGGTCAGAAATGACAGCATCAGGATCAAGGAGGCCTTCTTTTTTTTGGTTTCTTTATCTTTGTCGTTACAGTCCTCTTCAATTTCAACAATGTAATTTTTATATAGTTCAGTAAGTAGAGCACTTATACTTGTGATATTAGGAAAGAGGCTGCTGTATGGCAGCAAATGTTCTTTTCGTTGAATATGCTTGGCAACCAGAGGCAGCACATAGCTCTGGCTGGATTCTGAATATGCAGCAAGAGGGGTAACGATAGTTGGGTCTACAAGTATTTGACGTGTATCTTGGTCATCTAGTTGTTTTTCTATATTGAGAGCTTTGGACTTTTGCCCTTTTTTAATTTCTGAACTTTCTACAATCAGCTGATCTTCGTCTAAAAACTCATGTTGCAGTGTAGTTTCAATACTCGCTTTGGCAATTTTTGCCCTCTTTTCCAAAACATAATTAAAGGTGATGCGGATCACTTTTAGCAGGTTTTGCATAAAATCATGAGACGGCTCTTTATCACGTTCTTCATCAATAACCTCATTCAAATACCGAATAAACTCAACTAAGGAAAGGGAGGGATCTTTAAGATACTTTTCCCAAAGGAGTCTATATTCAGGAGTATTTTGATATTCTTTTTCGGAACTCAGAACCCGATTGGCGGTACGGAAGCGCTGGAATAAACGTTTTACAGTATTGAAATGTTCAGTGTGATCCTCTTCAAAAAGTTCAGGTTTAATGTCTGGTAGTGCAATTAAATAGATTGCTGCTTTTAAGACTAGGATATTCCAGATTAAAGCATTTTCTTCTGACTCTGCTAATTGTGCAATTGAGTTCACATACCAAATGACTGGTGTTGCGCTAACAGTATGTTTCCGAGAAGAGACCAAGGCAGCGGGTCTAGCAACAACAGAATTGGTTTCTAGATCAAAATCTAATAGATCGAGATTCAGCCCTTCCAAACATTGATCAGTTGGGTGTGAAATCAGTAAATCAGCAACATATTGAATATGTTCGGTACGTTGGAGTTGCTCATCATCAAAGAGTTTTTCCAGTGTCTGTTTTAATGATACCCGCGGAATATCAGCAGCATTTTGACGGCTTGGGTTAGGTTCTGACATTATGTTTTCCATAGCTGGTCTGGCGTGAGAACGAAGTCCACATTGTTTAAAAGCTGTTGCACAATCCCACTGGTTTGTTGTAGTTGATCAAGCACATTTTGTCTTTTCCGGTTTATAACTTTATTGCGGTAATTCAGTTGATTTCGTGTGTATGAGAGTAGTTTTGCTAGCAGGTCTAAGCTCATAGTACGGTGAGGTTTGAAAGAATTTTCTTTGTTTAAAGCCAGGATAACTTCAGATGAAATATGGGCATTGATCAGCGATTGCATTTTTGCAGGGTTCATTCGATCCAGATCATGATGATAAGAGGACAGAAATTTCATGAATTCCAAACTTGCCTCTTTTTTTAATAGTTCAACTTTCTCCTCATTTTGAGGGAAAGAATGAACAAGTAAGTTAATACTTTTTGGTATGTGCTGAGACCAATATATAAACCACTGAAAATTATTTGTAATGGTAAAACTAGAGATATTAGGATCTTTCCATACATGAAGTTCGAGACTTGGATTTAATGTAGACAAATCAGTTTTTAAGGATTTAAAAGCCTCTTGATAGCAAAGATAAATTCCAGAAAAATAAGGATGTACACTGATTTGGACTTTATTAAAATTTTTGCACAACAATTTTTTTGGTATGCCAAATTCTTCATCAAAATCAAAAGTTGTTCCCATAAAAATGAGAGTCCCCAAAAAGTTTAAAAAATAATCAAGTGAATATTCTTATAATTTTTTGAAATATTAAACAAGGTTGATTCACCCTATATTTTGTGTATATTTACAATTAATATACAATATGTTGTTATTTTTATATAATTTTAAGAACTAAATAACAATCTATAACATGCTGTATATTTAAAGATATAGAGGTTCTTACTTAGGAAATTAAAAAATTGAAACAGGTAGAAATTGTTACAAATATTCTAAGCAATCAATCTCCCACTCGAGTTTTCAGCCTTATTTACACATTAGAGGTATAGTTTCAAGCCTGATAAAAACGGAGCTTGAAAATTTTTAATAGCTAAAGAACTGAAAGAAGTTGAATATTAAATTAATACAGCCTCAAAATTAAAATGGACCTCTTTACCTAGAGGGCTATTATTTTGAGTTCATAGGGGACAGCTCTAGTTATCCCAGTATGAGACAGCCTCATTTTGAAGCTGTTTCAAATGCTTTTGGACTCATTCTTTAGAGATGCTAATGGCACCTGATTTGATTATAAAATATCTTTATATAATCTTATAAGTTTTCTAAGTGACCTAAATTTTTATTTTGTACGCTATGAAGGATAGTTTGCAAAATTTCAATTCGTGCAGCATATTTACTATCATTGGCAATGATGTACCAAGGAGAAATATCTGTGCTCGTGTATTTGAACATATCTGAAGCTGCTTGTAAGTAGGCATCCCACTTTTCTCTATTACGCCAATCATCTTCTGTTAATTTGAAGTTTTTTTGAGGTGTATTTTTTCGCATGTAAAAACGACGTAATTGTTCATCTTTTGAAATTGCTAGCCAAAATTTTATAACAATTGTATTCGTATCAGACAGTTGTTTTTCATACTGATTTATTTCTTCATAAGCATTTTGCCATTCTATTGGGTTAATTAAATCTTCTACACGTTCTACAAGTACACGTCCATACCAGCTGCGATCAAAAATATTAAGTGCCCCATTCGTTGAATGCTTATTCCAAAAACGCCACAAATAAGGACGTAATCGTTCAAAATTTTCTGGTGCTGAAATACTATGAATATTATATTCGTGTAGCCCTAGAAATTTAATGATGCGCTTAATTGAACTGCCTTTACCTGCGGCATCCATACCTTCAAAAACTAATACAACGTTATGTGATGAATAACGTAGAACATCTGCGACTTTCCTTTCTAGTTGTTTAATGGTTTTTTTATACTCTATGTGGCTAATTTCACTTTTTTTTATTTGAGTTAAACTTGAAGGAATAGGTGCCGCCTGATATTTTAATTTATTCTTAATTTGTACAGGTGGTAGTTTTAGATGTTTAAGTATTAATTGAGAAAACTGTGTATTTCTTTCTATATTGTTTTCACTATTAATGATTACCCAATCGTGGGTGAATCTATTTCTTAAAGTTTTAATTTGATTGTATAAGGTTTTAGTTTTCCATTTTTTTTGTGGAAAATCATCCCATGTAAAACGTGGAACTCTTTGGATTTTATCAATAATATCAATATTTTTTGTGCGAATTTTTACTTTGCTCCATGAAACTTCAAACCAAACTTTAATAATATCTACATTATTATTTTTTAAGTAACTTTCAAATTCATATATACGCTTTAAGTGTTCGTTGAATGTATTATTTTGTATTTCTTCATCATTTAATATAGTTGACGCTAGTAAATCAGTATACCAATTTCCATAAAAAAACATGATTTGTCCTTTTTTTGGAATGTCATTTATGTATGGTTGCCAAATTAATTTATTTTCTTTGACTCTATTTGGGGTTTCAGCCTTAATTTTTAAATATCTAGGATCCATTAATTCACTTAGCTTTTTGATTGATTCATTTTTTCGCGTTAGTTCAATTCCGCCAATTATTACTAATATACTTTTTGATTTAGAATTCTTGAGTTTATATTGTTCTTGAATTAATTTAATGGAGAGGTCTTGATAATTCATTTTAAGTCTCGTTTAAAAAATTTTTAATAAAATAATTATAAATTCAGTTGTAGTCAATGTTATTGTTTTATGATTAAAGTTGTTTTGCAACAACTTTTTTTTGTGCCAGTAAAACAAAACCGACTAAAAAGATCGGTATTTTTTTAATTATTATTTTTATTAGTGTTATTAATATAAGTTATTGTTATTTATTAATATTTATTAGTATTTAAAATATTAAAATATTAAAAAATTAATTTTTGACCTTTTTTTATTTTAAGTTTATATTCTTTATAAGAAAAAGTTGTTAATAGCAATATTTTTATATGTCTTTGGAGGGGGGCTGTTGTGAGTCTTGAGATTTCAACTGTTTTAGAACATAAAGAAAACTTGAATAATGCTTTTTTTAAGAAAAAGACACAGGTTAGAGCAATTGAATCTGATTTTAAGATGGTGAATCAGACTATTAAGCTTCTATCAGAAGGTGGCGTTAATGCAGTTACATTAGAGGCAGTAGGTGTGAATGCAGGATACAGTCGCGGTTTGGTTTCTAGGCGCTATGGTTCTAAGGATCAATTACTTGTTCGAGTTTTAAATTATTTGGAAAACTGGTTAAATGAGAAATCTAAAATTGCAACTAATAATAAATATGGTTTAGATGCTATTAATTCATTAATTTTAAGTATTTCAGATGATTTTTATTTGTATCGTGAAAAATATAGAGCATATTTTTGGTTGAGATTTTATAGTTTAGAACAAAATAAAATTTTAAATGAATGTCTGGTAAAATCTCGTAATATTCGTGAGGAAAACACTATTAAATGGCTTAAAGAAGCATTAGCTCTAGAGGAATTATCACGAAATGTAGATATTGAAATGGTACATGATTTTCTTAAAACATCATTGATGGGTTTAGTTCATAACTGGATGGTAGATCCTAATTTTAATATTGAAATTAGATTGAAGCAGTTAGTTTATATTCATTTGAAAAATATGTTTTCAAATTCTCATTTGTATCATTCTGTTAATTTTTGGGGTGAATAATATTATGCAATTTACCCAATTAAAATATAGTAGTTTTTTAATTATATTCAGTATTACTGGTTGTCAACAAATAGATCCTTATCAACAGCCTAAAATTTCTTTATCTCATAATTATCCGATTCAAACTCAGCACTCTTACCAAGCACTTTCTTGGATTGATTATGTCAAAGATCAACAACTTATTAATATTGTCGATCTGGCACTAGTGGCGAATCAGGATTTAAAGATTGCTTCATTACGTATGCATGAAGCACAAGCGGCTTATAACATTCAACGTGCTGAACTTTTTCCGAATATAGGTGGTACTGCGAGCATGGAACGCAGTCATGTGCCTGCCGACTTATCTTATGTCGGTAGAGAAGTGACATCCAGTCAGTATTCTGTGGGTCTTGGCATGAACCAATGGGAGCTGGATTTGTGGGGTCGTATCCGCAGCTTGAATGAAGCGGCTTTGCAGCAATTTCTTGCAGTTGAAAGCAATGTGCATGCAGCACGCAATAGTATTATGCAGCAGACTGTTCAAAGTTATTTAACGCTGTCTGAACTGGATAAACGTATCCATTTTGCTCAGCGTTCTGTACAGAATTATGAAAAATCAGTACGAATTTTTAAGCGCCGTTTTGAGGTGGGTGCAGGCTCTAAAGTGGAATACATGCAAGCAAAAACAATGCTCAGTAATGGTCAAGCTTTAGTGGCTGAATTACAGAAATCCCGTGCACTGACTGCAAACTATTTAGTGCAATTGGTGGGACAGCCGATTTCTTTGCCTAAAACAGATTTAGATCAAGTGACTTTTAAAACAAGTATGCTACAAACGGGTTTGCCTTCAGACTTATTGTTGAACCGTCCTGATATTCATGCTGCGGAAGCAATGCTTAAATCTAAGCATGCCAATATCTATGCGGCACGCGCAGCATTTTTTCCACGTATCGCACTGACGGGCAGTTTTGGAACAGCCAGTGCAGATTTAGACGATTTATTTAAATCTGGCAGCAGTGTTTGGTCGTTTGCTCCTAGTATCAGTGTGCCTATTTTTACTGCGGGTCGTCTAAAAAATAATTTGACCTTAGCAGAAGTGCGTAAAGAGATTGCAGTGGCAGAGTATGAAAAGACGGTACAGAACGCATTCCGTGAAGTCTCTGATGCACTGGTTCAACAGAAATATTTAGATCAACAATTACGGATTCAGAAACAAGGACTCAGTGCTTTCCAGGAAACTGCACGGCTGGCACAACTGCGTTATGACAACGGTGCTGTGGGATATTTAGACGTTTTGGATGCACAGCGCAATTTACTTAGTGCAGAACAGCAATTGATTGAAACGCAAAGTAGCTTAATGCAGTCCTATGTCAGTCTTTATTTTGCCTTGGGTGGTGACACCGCATTTGCAAAAAAAATTTAAAATATTGGGTAATTAAACATGAATTTTAAGAAAATAACCATTGCTGGGTTCATCGTTGTTTTAGGGTTGGTCGCTTATCTGATCTGGAAAAATATGAATAAGCCAGACACTGATGCCTTAGTCAGTGGCAATGGACGTATTGAAGCCACTGAAATTAACGTATCTAGTAAGCTATCTGGCCAGTTAGAAGAAATTTTGGTTAAAGAAGGTGACTTTGTCGAGCCTGGTCAAATCTTGGCGCGGGTTAAAATTTCGACTTTAGAAGCCCAGTTACGTGAATTGGAAGCACAACAGCGTCAAGCCCAGGATGCGATTGCGACAGCGGAAGCACAAGTGGCGATGCGGATCAGCGAAAAAGCCGCCGCTGAAGCCATGGTACAACAGCGTGAAACAGAACTGATGGCGGCTAAAAATCGTTTAGCGCGTACCGAAGTTTTAGCCAAAGAAGGCGCATCGTCCAAGCAACAACTGGATGATGAACGTGCCGCAGCACAGCAAGCCATTGCGGTATTAAGCGCAGCCAAAGCACAGGTACAAAGTGCCCAAGGGGCAATTGTTGCGTCTAAAAGCCAAGTGTCAGCCGCACATTCTCAAGTCGATGCCATCAAAGCCTCGGTGGAACGGATTAAATTTGATATGGATGATGCACAGTTACGTGCACCATTAAAAGCACGTGTTCAGTTCCGTGTCGCGCAGCCGGGTGAGTTGGTGGCAGCGGGCGGGCGTGTGCTCAATCTGATTGATTTATCTGATGTGTATATGACGTTCTTTTTGCCTGAAACCGTTGCAGGTAAAATTGCTATTGGAACAGAAGTACGTATTGTATTGGATGCTGCGAAAAATGTGGTGATTCCAGCTACAGTGTCTTTTGTTGCCGATACTGCACAGTTCACACCAAAATCGGTGGAAACGGAAAGCGAACGTCAAAAACTGATGTTCCGTGTTAAAGCGAAAATTGATCCAACTTTATTGAACAAATATATCGAACAAGTCAAAACAGGTTTGCCAGGTGTGGCATATATCAAAATTGATGATCAGGCAGCTTGGCCGACATTTTTAGAGAACACAGTTAAATGATGACACAACAATCTGAAAAAGGATCGGTTGTTGCAGAAATTGAAAATGTTAGTCTGAAATATGGAAAAACGGTTGCACTGAATCAAGTGTCGCTATCCTTACCAGCAGGCTGCATGATCGGTTTAATCGGTCCAGATGGGGTGGGGAAATCCAGTCTATTGGCTTTGCTGTCAGGGGCGAAAATTGTACAGCAAGGTCGCTTAAAGGTGTTGGGCGGTGATATTGCCGATAAACAACACCGTACCCGTGTTTGCCCACATATTGCCTATATGCCGCAGGGTTTAGGGAAAAACCTATATAAAACTTTATCGGTTGAAGAGAATTTACAGTTTGTGGCACGTCTGTTTGGGCATGATGCTGCCGAGCGACGCAAACGGATTGATGATCTGACCAAAAGCACAGGCTTGTACAATTTTCTCGACCGTCCTGCGGGTAAATTATCGGGTGGGATGAAGCAGAAATTAAGTCTGTGCTGTTCTTTGATTCATGATCCCGATTTTCTGATTTTAGATGAGCCGACCACAGGGGTTGACCCTTTGGCACGGGCGCAATTTTGGGAACTGATTAACCGCATTCGCAAAGTTCGTCCACAGATGAGTGTTATTGTTGCTACTGCTTATATGGATGAAGCACAAGGCTTTGACTGGCTGGCGATGATGGATGATGGGCAGATTTTAAAAACTGGCACACCACAAGAATTATTGACTGAAACGCAATGTAACAGTTTAGAAGATGCTTTTATTCAACTATTGCCAGAAGAAAAAAAGCTCGGCTATGAGCCTGTGGTGATTCCGCCTTTACCTGACTACGGTTCAGAAAGCTATGCTCTTGAAGCGCAAGATTTAACAGTGAAATTTGGTGATTTTACTGCGGTAGATCATGTTAATTTTAAAATTAAGCGTGGTGAAATATTTGGTTTCTTAGGCTCGAATGGTTGTGGTAAATCCACCACCATGAAAGTGCTGACGGGACTTTTAGAAGCCTCAGAAGGTCAGGCGTGGCTGTTTGGTGAGCCTGTAGAGGGCAACAATATTGAAACTCGTCGCCGTGTCGGCTATATGTCGCAGGCATTTTCCCTATACAGCGAGCTGACCATTGTGCAGAATTTGGTCTTACATGCCAAATTATTTCATGTACCAAAAGAACAGATTGAGCCACGTGTACAGCTCATGCTGGAGCGTTTTGACCTGGAAGAAGTCAAAGAAAAACTGCCCGATGATTTGCCTTTGGGCGTGCGTCAGCGTTTATCACTCGCAGTGGCACTGGTGCATAATCCTGAAATTTTAATTCTGGATGAACCAACATCTGGGGTTGACCCGATTGCGCGTGATAATTTCTGGCGCTATTTAATCAATTTGTCGCGTAATGATGGGGTCACGATCTTTATTTCAACTCATTTTATGAACGAAGCGTTGCGCTGTGACCGAATGTCAATGATGCACGCTGGACGAGTGCTTGACAGTGCGTCACCAGCACAGCTGATAAAAAACCGCCATGCTGAAACACTTGAAGAAGCTTTTATCGGTTATTTGATTGATGCTGGTGCAGGCACTAAAGATCAGCCCAATGATTTGGCGAAAAGTATTGCTGAAACAAATGGCAGTAAAGAACTGAATGCCAAGCCAAAAAAATTCAGTTTGCGCCGGTTATTGAGTGTTGCCTGGCGTGAATCTTTGGAGTTGGCGCGTGATCCGATTCGCGCCACCATGGCTTTAATGGGGTCATTAATTTTACTGCTGGTCATGGGCTACGGCATCACCATGGATGTTGAAGACCTCAAATTCGCTGTGTTGGATCGTGACCAAACGAGCTTAAGTCAAAACTACAGCATGAGTATTGCAGGGTCGCGTTATTTTATCGAACAGCCAGCGCTGCAAAGCTATGATGATATTGATCAGCGTATGCGTAGTGGGGATATTTCCTTGGCGATAGAAATTCCGCCAAATTTTGCTCGTGATGTTGCTCGTGGTGAACAGGTGCAAGTCGCTGCGTGGATTGATGGTGCGATGCCACAGCGTGCAGAAACTGTGCAAGGTTATGTGCAGGGGATTCACACGTATTGGCTGATGCAAAAAGCATTGGAACAAAGTGGTTATAAAACATCTAGTACTGTGAGTGTTGAAACTCGTTACCGCTATAACCCAGATATTAAAAGTTTACCTGCGATGACCCCCGCAGTATTGCCTTTATTATTACTGTTGATTCCTGCCATGTTGACTGCTTTATCTGTGGTGCGAGAAAAAGAATTAGGTTCGATTGTGAATTTGTATGTCACACCAGTGACGCGGACAGAATTTTTAATTGGTAAACAGATTCCATATATCTTGTTGGCAATGTTGAACTATTTCCTTATGTGTTTGGTCATGGTTACTTTATTTGATGTACCTGTAAAAGGTAGCTTCTTTGCTCTGACCTTAGCTTCTTTTTTGTTTGTAATTTTTGCCACAGGTATGGGCCTATTGGCATCTACTATTACCAAAAGCCAGATTGCTTCAATGTTTTTAGTCATGATTGGGACTTTGATACCAGTTATGCAGTTTGCTGGAATTATCAATCCTGTATCGTCTTTGGATGGGTTTGGACGCTGGTTTGGGGAAATTTATCCGGCAACGCATATGGTCAATATCAGTCGTGGAATTTTTAATAAAGGTTTGGGCTTTGATGATTTGAAACAGGCCATTTGGATCATGGCCATGGCTGTTCCGGTAGTAATGTTTGCTGCTATTGCCTTGCTGAAGAAACAGGAGCAATAAGATGTTCACAAAATTACAGAATATCTACCAGCTCGGCTGTAAAGAGCTTTGGAGTCTCTGGCGCGATCCAATCATGTTGGTGTTAATTATTTACACCTTTACTGTATCAGTTTACACATCATCAACTGCTGTAAAAGAAACATTGAATATGGCGCCGATTGCGATTATTGATGAGGATCATTCAACTTTGTCGGAACGGATTTCTTCAACATTTTATCCTCCGAATTTTACCAGTAAAACCACAACGCTTAGCACGATGGATGCGGGTATGGATGCAGGTGAGTTTACTTTTGCAGTAAATATTCCACCCAATTTTCAGCAAGATGTATTGTCTGGCGAAAGTGCAGAGATTCAAGTGAATGTTGATGCGACTAGTATGATTCAAGCCATGTCGGGCGCAGGCTATATTCAGCAGATGATTCAGTCTGAAGTGAATGAATATGTGCTGCGTAACCGTGAAGTTACTAATCTGCCTATAGATTTGGCGATACGCTCCCGTTTTAATCCAACACTGGAAAATCAATGGTTTATGAGTGTCATGCGGATTATTAATAACGTGGCAATGCTTTCAATTATTCTGACTGGTGCAGCGCTGATTCGTGAACGTGAGCATGGCACCATTGAACATTTGATGGTGATGCCAGTAACGGTATTTGAAATCATGATGTCCAAAGTCTGGTCAATGAGTCTTGTGGTATTGATCGCAGTATTTGTTGGCTTAAAAGTCGTGATTCAGGGTGTATTGCATGTCCCGATTGATGGTAGTTTGCCGCTCTTTTTCTTTGGCGCCTTACTCACACTGTTTGCAACCACTTCGATGGGTATTTATATGGCAACCGTTTCAAAATCTATGCCGCAGTTTGGTTTGTTAATGATGCTGGTACTAATTCCAATGCAAATGCTGTCAGGCGGATCTACTCCACGCGAAAGCATGCCGGAAATTGTGCAGCAGGTCATGATGATTGCCCCAACTACACACTTCGTCTCTTTGGCTCAGGCCATTTTATACCGTAATGCAGGATTCGATGTGGTGTGGCCATCATTTGTATGGTTGTTAGGTATTGCGTCAGTGTTTTTTTATGTGTCTTGGAAGCGCTTTAAAGACACGATTCATACCATGGCGTAAAGGGTTTCCCTTTTGCAGGCAGATGACTCCCCGAATAGTCTGCCTGCTTTTTTTTTATTCTTTGATAATAATTCAATGGCGCAAGATTTAAATAAATGTCATTGAATAGCATAATTTTTTTGAAATTTATAGGGGAATGTAGTGCTTCAAATTCTCTCTGAACTATGTGGCGGTGTCGGTCTATTTTTAATTGGTATGACGTTACTGACTGATAGCCTTAAAGAAATTGCAGGTCAGACCTTGAAGGAGTTACTGACAAGGTTTACGGCAACGCCGTTTAAAGCCATGCTGTCAGGTTTGGGTATGACATTGCTGGTGCATTCATCTACAGCAACAATTGTCGCCGCCATTGGTTTTGTCGGAGCAGGGGTACTCAGTTTCACGCAAGCCATGAGTGTGGTGATTGGTGCCAATATCGGCACAACCAGTACTGGTTGGATTGTGGCATTTTTGGGCATGAAATTTTCCATTTCCATGTTGGCATTACCGATGATTGCTTTAGGCGCTCTGCTTAAACTCATCGCTAAAGGCCAAATGGCCTTATTGGGCCTTGTGATTGCAGGCTTTGGTCTGATTTTCTTTGGCATCGATGTTTTGCAAAAAGCCATGGCGGGGTTTGCTGTACACTCAGATTTATCCTTTTTTGGTTATGACAGCTTGTGGTCACAATTGGTTTTGGTGCTGATCGGCATCATTATGGCAATGCTGCTGCAGTCCTCTAGTGCATCTATTACAGCGACTATGGCTGCCTTAGTCAGTGGTGCGATTGACTTGCCGCAGGCGCTATATATGGTGATTGGGCAAAATATTGGTGCAGTCAGCATTACCGTGATTTCGGTGATTGGCGCTTCGATCAATGCCAAACGAACAGTTGCTGTGAACGTGATTTTTAATCTCGTGAGTGCGATTGCTGCATTTTTCCTGTTAGCACCGTTTTTTCTTTGGTTGATTAAACACAGTGCATTTTTCAGCAGCATTGATCAAGTGATTATGCTCGCGATGTTTCATACAGCATTCAGTGTGTTGGGGGCATGTATGTTTATGCCAAGTCTGAAATTTTTAGAACAGAAAATTATCCAATGGTTGCCAAGTAATAATCCTGCCATTTTAGACAGTCTGGATGATGCAAGTTTGCAAGTACCTGCCATTGCAGTACAGGCCGCGGAAAAGGCGGTATATTTCAGCATATTTGAGATTTTTAAAATTCTACAAATGGTTTTTCAGACCGGTACATTACCTAGACAGCAACAGTTGAATACGCTGAATGAGATTATTCAGCATATTGAGCAGTATTTAGAAAAAATAGCGATTCCTGAGCATCCTGCACTCAAACAAAAATTCTTATCATTACTGCGAGTAATGGTCTATGTACGTGTCTTACATAATGATTTAGAGCGTTTAGATAATGCCATATTGCTACGAACACAGCCGGCAATTTTTCAGTTAGCACTAGATTATTGCAATATTTTAGAAAGTTACTTTTCACATATAGAACAGTTAGCAGATCGGTCAGTCATTGAAAATCTTAGAGCCGATTTAAATCAGTTAAAAAAATGGACCAGTAGCCATCGTGCCGAAACGCGTAAAAAAGTCATGGAATATACCGAAGTAAATCAATTAAGCGCATCCAAAGGGGTGGAATTATTAGCTGCACAGCGTTGGATGGATCGCTTAATTGCACATAGCTATCGTTTCTCTAACGTGATGTATGAGCGTCTTTTAGAGGAGTCTTGATGAATGTGGTTCATCGCATTTTTTATCCAGCTGTGTTGAGGCTAAGAAATTGAATACTGTATTACTAGATTTGTCCTTTCAAGAATTATTGAGAGTCATGGTATCTGCATTAGGCTGCGGTTTATTAATCGGTTTAGAACGGGAAAGGCATAATCGTAAAGAAAGTGAACCCAGTTTTGCCGGACTGCGTTCATTTACCATTTGCGCCTTGCTTGGGGCAGTATGTTTTTTACTACATCTTGCAGTAGGTATCTTAGGTGCATTTTCAGTCACGACTTTTTGTGTTTATAGCCTGATTAAACAAAAACAGGATATTGGTGCGACCACTGAACTGGCATTTTTGATGACCTATTTGATTGGTGCATTATGTGTGTTTAATGTGCCGCTTGCTGCAGGGTTAGCGGTAGTGTTGTGTCTGATTTTAATGGGCAAGCAGTCATTGCATTATTTTGCTGGCAATTGGATTCAGCATTTTGAACTGCGTGACGGTTTGTTTTTACTGGCACTGATTTTAATTGCCTTGCCACTGATGCCGGATCAGGCAATGTGGGGCACAGTACTCAATCCATATGTGATTCTAAAACTGCTGATCATGATTTTAGGCGTACAGTCCTTGGCACATATTGCTAAACGTCTCTTGCCAAACAATAAAGCCTTGATGTTGTCATCTTTGGCATCCGGTTTTGTTTCTAGCACCGCAACTATTGCCAGTTTGGGCATGGAAGTCCGTTCAGGCAAAGCAGAAGCCAAATCTAATGCTGGTGCAGGCTTAATTTCCTGTATTGCGACCCTGTTACAGCTGCTGATTATTGTCGCAGGGATTAATTTTGCTTGGTTTAAGGTTTTATTGTTGCCTTGCAGTATTGGCATTGCAGTGCTTTTGATCATTGCCTTGATGTTAATTCATTCATCCAAAGCGACGATGGGTCAACAGGCTACACCACAAAATGATATTACGCATATGGACAGTCGTATGTTCAGCATTAAGGAAGCCTTAATCATTGTGGTAACACTGACAGTGATTCAAGCAGCGGTATATGGCTTGAATGTAGTGTTGGGTGATAGCGGTTTGATTATTGGGGCATTCTTCGCTTCTTTATTTGAAGTACATGCCGCCATGGCAACGGTGGTGATGCAAGGAACACCACAGCAGATGACGTTGGTCTACGCTATGATGATTGGTTTGGCTGCACATGCATTTTCTAAAAGCATCAATGCATTTTTAACTGGTGGCGGGAAATATTTTCTATATTTTGCCCCCGCACAAATGCTGCATATGGCGATTTTAATGGCGGTACTTTGGATGGTTATTCAGTAAATTTAGGATTTATTTTCAATATTTTAGAATGGTATTTAAGTTTTTGTTTTGTAATTCTATTTATTTTTAGCCAACTAAAAATGGCATTGCTTTTAAGAAATATGGGTAGTATATGAATTCCGTAGTTACACAAGCCTCCCCCCCGGTATATGGTCAAGTTGAGCGATATATTAATCGCGAGTTGTCAATTTTAGATTTTAATTTACGTGTCTTAGAACAAGCGGTCGATCCTTTAAATCCACTCTTAGAAAAATTGAATTTTTTATTAATTTTTTCTAGAAATTTAGATGAGTTTTTTGAAATTCGTGTTGCAACTATGTTGGAACATTTTGTTCAAGAGCGAGACATACAAACGGCTGATGGTTTATCCCCACAAGAAATTTTACATCAAATTTCGGAGACAGCACATGCTGCGATTGAACGCCAATATCAAATTTTAAATGAGCAAATTTTTCCGCAGTTAAGAGAAGAAGGCATCAGCTTTTTAAGACGTGGAGAGTTAACTCAAGCACAATCTAATTGGGTCAAAAAATATTTTCAGGAACAGGTTGCACCAGCCTTAACACCAATAAGTTTAGATCCTGCGCATCCCTTTCCACGCTTGGTCAACAAATCACTTAATTTCATTGTGACTTTGGAAGGTAAGGATGCCTTTGGCCGTCAGATCGATTTGGCAGTGGTTCCTGCACCACGTTCATTGCCACGTGTGGTGCGTTTGCCAGATGAGTTGACCGAAGGCAAAGAGCATCATGTGATGCTCTCTTCAATTATTCATACTCATGTGTCTGATTTATTTCCGGGAATGACGGCAACGGGTTGCTATCAATTTAGAGTAACCCGAAATGCAGATTTAACGTTAACTGAAGATGTTGAAGACTTAGCGGAAGCCTTAAAAGACGAACTCAGTTCACGCCGTTTTGGTCGGGCAGTACGTTTGGAGGTCAATAAAAATTGTCCAACACATATTTATGAATACTTACTCAAAGAATTCGATTTACATGCACATCAATTGTATCGTGTCGACGGGCCTGTTAATTTGGCTCGATTGGTCTCGGATTTTAAACGCCCATATTTACGCTATGAGCCACATACTCCTGTGATTCCAAAAATACTGAAAAAATCTGCAAATATTTTCAGTGCGATGCAGAAACAAGATATTTTATTGCATCATCCTTTTGAATCATTTTCCCCTGTAATTCGATTATTACGTGAAGCCGCGCAAGATCCGCATGTTTTGGCCATTAAACAGACCTTGTACCGTAGCGGTGCAAATTCAGAAATTGTGCAAATTTTGGCTGAGGCGGCAAGAAATGGTAAAGAAGTCACCGCAGTGATTGAATTACGGGCACGGTTTGATGAAGAGTCCAATATCGCTGTTGCCAATGTTTTACAGGAAGCGGGTGCCGTGGTGGTATATGGCATTGTCGGCTATAAAACTCATGCCAAAATGATTTTGGTGGTACGCCGAGAAAATCAAAAACTGGTGCGCTACGCACATTTAGGTACAGGAAATTATCATGCTGGCAATGCCAAAATTTACACTGATTACGGTTTATTAACGACCAATCAAGATTTGTGTGAAGATGTACATCGTATTTTTCAAGAATTAACCGGTATGGGCAAAATGGTGAAGTTAAAGAAACTTCTACATGCACCATTTACTTTGCATAGTCAGTTGATGAATTTTATTGAAAATGAGATTGTGCTTGCGAAAGCAGGGAAACCGGCAAAAATTATCATTAAGGTCAATGCACTAACCGAAGTTCAATTGATTAATAAATTATACGAAGCTTCTCAAGCTGGTGTGCAAATAGAATTAATCATTCGTTCTATTTGTTGTTTACGTCCAGGCCTAATTGGCTTATCAGAAAATATTCGTGTTCGCTCAATTGTAGGGCGTTTTCTTGAGCATACTCGTGTCTATTATTTTTACAATAATGGTGATACACGTGTGTATTGTTCTAGTGCTGACTGGATGGAGCGTAATTTATTTAAACGTGTTGAAGTGTGCTTTCCTATTGAAAATACTGGACTCAAAAAAAGAATTTATCAGCAAGGGTTAGAAAATTATTTAATGGATAATCAGCAATCATGGTTATTGCAAAGTGATGGTAGTTGGTGTCGTAACATCTCGACAGAAGATCAAAAGCCTCATAATGCACAACAGACGTTATTAGGTGATATTATTTGATGAAAAAATCCGGTTTTAAATTGGTTAAATCGGATTTTTTCAATTTAAGATGCGTAAAAATTTCAAGTTAATAGATCTCTTTCATAAATCAAAAAAGCGATCATCTTTTTGATTAATATTTGTACCCCGGATTTTTTAGCATTAATGCATAATCTGCTGATGAAACACATCGATTCGAAGAAGCTTTCTGAAACACAGTTTAAGCGATATACAGGCATCTCATGGTCAACCTTTTATGTAATGGTGGAACAATTACAGAAGCAGGTTCCTGCTAAAGGTAGACCATCCAAGCTAAGTCTCGAAGACCAGGTTCTTCTGTGTCTGAGCTATTGGGGCGAGTATCGAACTTTATTTCACGTTGCAACAAGCTATGGTGTTTCAGAGCCAACAGTTTCGCGAATTGTACGTCATGTGGAAGACTGCTTAATTCAGTCAAACCTGTTCAATTTACCGAAGAATTTACCTGCAGGTGAAGGTATAGACTGGAATGTTGTCATCGTGGATGCCACAGAAATTCCAATACAAAGACCTAAAAAAACAGAAGAAAAGCTATAGTGGCAAGAAAAAGACGCATACCTTTAAAGTACAGGCCATGATTCACTATAAAACTCAGCAAATTCTGAGTTTATGTAGCAGTCCCGGTGCAGTGCATGATTTCGAGTTGCTCAAACGCAATTTAAATCAAATTCCTGAAGGGACTTTTATCCTTGCAGATAAAGGCTATCAAGGAATTTATGCTGTTTTTACACTAAGAGCCTATTGCCGTTAAAAGCCAAACGGCACTGTAAGTTAGATCCTCAGCTTAAAATGTATAACCAAGAGATTAACAGAAGAAGAATCGGGATTGAGCACGTATTTGGTCGACTTAAGACCTTTAAAATTCTAGCTGACCGTTACCGAAATAGAGGTAAGAGACTCGGTCTGAGATTCAACTTAATCGCTGGAATTTACCATATGGAATTGAGTGAAAAATGACTTATGAAAGAGATCTAATTAAGTAATCTGAATCCTGCTTAAGGAGTTAAGACCATTCATCTTTGAGCTGATCGATCATTTTGATCATAAAAAGCTCTGCAATTTAATCTAATATCTGTAAAAGTTAATCCTAAAATAACGTTTATCTTTTTATTTTTGAAGAAAAATCCTTATCCGAGATTCAGGTTAAGTATGTTGAATTATTTTATCTAATTTATGGAAAGTCGGTATAAAATGATTAAAAAACTTATTAGTAATATAATTAGACTTAATGGAATTAAGAGTTTGTTCGCAGTAAATTTCATCTTTTTTCCTAGAAATTAATATTTTATATATTATAAGTATATTGCATTTTTATAAATATGGTAAACATTATATTAATTTTTAGTTGATTTAAAAAGTTGCTTTAAAGCAACTTTTTTTAAATATAATTATTTTTACAATGGATGATTTAATAGATTTTAGAGTGTAAAACCATATTGGATGGTTTTACACTTTTATTATGATTGCTTCTTTTAAGGAAGAAGCCTGTTGTCTTCCCAATAGCATGGTATCGTAATTAAATTATTCTCGTGTAAGCGTGACCATAATCGGACACCTAAATCCCGCTGTATATTCTGTAATGTGAAATTGGACATTAGCAGCGTGGACTTCATGTTGTCGTAACGGCTATATAAAACCTTATGTACCATCTCCAGACGTTTTTCATGCCGGTCATGCAGGCCATATTCATCAATCACCAATAAATCAAAACCGGAGAAATGCTCGATAACCTCCTTTTCAGAGCGTGAAGAATCTGACCAGGTGTCCATCATTTTTTGAGCAATTTCTGCACTGGTATAGTAGCGTGCAGATTTTGTACTGTTATGCAGAATGTTGCGAATAATTGATGCACTCAGATGGGTTTTACCTGTACCCGGTGTACCAATCATCAACATGTTCGGGTTGTGGTCAGAAATAATCTGCTGTGCAAAGGCCTGACATAGTTTGATGGCATTGTCTTGTGCAGGACAGGCAACTACATAATTCTTGAAGCCACGATCCAGGTAGCGTTTATTGAGCCCTGAGTTTTTGATTTTCTGTTGTAGCAATCGCTGTTGCAGCTCATCTGCATAGGCTGCATGTGAGTGATGGACGGTTTCTTTCGCACACAATTTACAGAGCCTGTGACCGGCAATTTCCATCAGGGGTATATGATGGATAGGGCAAAGTGTTTCTGTTGTTTCTACGCTCAACTGGAGCGTTTTAAGCATGGTATTCATGATCCTTCTCCTAAATCCATTTGGAATTTTCTAAAAAAACCTCATTTTTTTCTTCAAAATTTGAAGATGAAGATGAAGATGAAGATGAAGATGAAGATGAAGATGAAGATGAAGATGAAGATGAAGATGAAGGGCATGGTTCAAGCATGACTTGAGTAATACTCGGGCTCTTCTCAGGAGCTGCTTGAGCACTTACTTTTCGTTGCTTTGTTGATGCTTGAGCATTACTTGCGGATTTATTCCAGCGTGCTTGAGCTGCATTTTTAGCTTTATCAGATTTCATCTGTTGATTTTGCAGCGCTTGGTTTTTTAAACTGGTTAAAAAACTTGAAAGAATTTGTTCAGATTCGACTTCAAATAATTCCAATGCTGTCAGCGTATTCAACAAAGTTTTAGCCTTGGTATGCTGCGGTAATTTCGTGATGCTGCATACCGTTGCTAAATCATGAGGAATAGCTCCATTTTTCCAGAAATCCATCATTAACAGCAGTGCTGCACCGATTTGCTCTGCAGTCATTCGTGCAAATTTTGCCTGTAAGTCGCCAATATAGAGTGGCATCCAAATTGAAATATCTTTATGCATGGGTTTACCTTTTTATGGGTATAGAGGGGCTAAGGTCATCAATTGGATGACCTTGTATGTTTGTTTTATGAGTGAGCGAGACTCATTAAGCGGAGACGGGCCTGTTGGGCCAAGTCATCGTAATGGGCTTGCCCTTCATCCAGCATTCGCTGCAGCCAGAGTCTCAATGCTTGGTGATCATCGAAGCATTTATTGATTTCCAGCAAAAAGGCCAGATTGTGCAGTTTGGGAATGTGTAACTCATGAATGAGTTCACGAGCGACCAAATCTGCTTCAGGACTGACGACTACACCGCCAAAGAAAGCTTTACTGTTCATGAGCAGGCTCCTCTGTATTTAGTCTTTCCAGCATGGCTTCAAAAGCACTGCCATCACGACGTGTGACGTTTGGAATGTAGCGGCTGTAAACACGGAACAGCATTTCAGTGGTCGAATGACCTAGCTGACGTGCAATCCATTCAGGATTTTCACCCGCAGATAACCAAAGTGTGGCAGCTGTGTGACGTGTCTGATAAGCACGACGAGGCGTTAATCCTAAAAAGCGCAGGATAGGGTGCCATACACGCTTATTAACTAAACGGTAGTCTAGAGGACCACCATCACGGTTGCAGAAGACGAAGTCCGATTTTCCGTTGTTGAGGCTTTTCTGTTGCAGAAAGGCTTGGTACACCCGGTCATTCATCTGGATCGTGCGGTCAGAACCATACGTTTTGGTTCCACCAAGAACACCATTCACTAACGCTTCACGGATATGGATCTCACGACGTTGCAAGTCGATATTTTTCCATTGAAGGCCATCGATTTCACTGGTGCGCATACCCGTAAAAAAGCGGATGGTGTAATAAGGTTTAAAGTCGTCACGAACAGATGTAATAATTCGCTGAACTTCTTCAAGAGAGAAAGGCGTGACTTCAATCCGACCTTCTTTCAAACTTTTTATGTTTTTGTAAGGGCTATCAAAATCATATCGTTCGGATGCGCTATCTAGTATCATACGAAGTACTGTCATAATCTGGTTGATTCGTGATGGTGAAAGGCATTCTTGGTTATTTCCGTATGTCACTTTGGCGAGGGATGAACGGAATCCAAGGATGTCTGACTTTTTGATGTTAATAACAGGAATTGTTCCGAAATATGGAGTTAAATATTTTCGAATAACAATCCTAATTTTTTCTGCATAGCTGCTACGCCATTCTATTTCTTTATCAGCAACCCATATTTCACAGTACTTAGAAAAAACAGGTGCTTTAGAACTCACTGCATTGATTTGGTTTTCAGCAGCTTTAATTTCTGCCAGTCGAGCACTTTTGGGAAAATATTTTGCATAATCAAATACACCTAAGAGCATTTCAGCTTCCATACGTTCAATCGCTTTTTCAAGTTTTTTACGATTGTTAGGTGTATCTTCCATTGCAGTTGTTTCACGGCAACGCTTATTTAAGTACCGAAAATCAATTGTAAGCTTGCCGTATCTTGTACGGATTGAGGCCATGTGATTGAACTCCTATTGTAGTTGTAGGCTATGAAGAGAGCCGAACGAGGTTTTTGTCATATCTTCCTCAATGCGTTCCCAAACAAAAAGAATTTTGCGCCCACCAAATGGGCGAATGTAATGAACGCCTTCAAGTAAGACGCTATCTTTGAGTTGATTTCGGATAGTACGCTCGTTGTAATGAATTCGTTCCGAAAGTTCTTTTGTAGTAAGATACGTGAAGTTCATATGTATATCCTTTTAAAAAGTATCACAATGATGTTATTTAAGATTACAATGCAATACTATAAGCATTTAATACATCATGCAAGTACTTTATTACACAATGGTGGTAATTAATGATAGTTTGCAATTTGCCAGTCTTATTAGCAGAACGCAGAATGAAGGTTGCGGATGTTGCGCGTGAAACAGGGATGAGTAAAACCACTCTGCATAAACTTTATAATGGTCAATCGACTCGTATTGATTTTGAAACTATTGAGAAGCTCTGTTTATTATTAAATGTAGAGGTAGGAGATCTTCTGAAATTACAAGCTGAAGAATCTTAAGACGATGAAATATTTATGAAATTAAGGTGACCAAATTTGGTCACCTTATTTTTTTAGAGTATTTTTGATTGTGGGACAAGTATGTAGATGTTGAGTTAAGTAGGGCTGAATTTTAAAAACTTAAAATGATCTGTATTTGTCGAGAGTTTTATTGCGTGACCAAATTTGGTCACGATCCTATTTGATCTTGTAAAAATATTGAATTGAAAATAATAGAAGTCTAATGACATAGAAATTTTCGGTGGAATAATTTTTTAAGCAGTTTTAGAAAGGGGTTCTTATCTTTTTGATTTATTGAAGGCACTTTTTGGTCACTTATGGTCACCTGCAAATTGAAGACGTTGGGATAGACGTTATTTGAAAGCAGTCTAAAAAGCTTTCTTATTTTAAAAAATATAATAAAATCAA
The DNA here is from genome assembly GCF_013391565.1 of Acinetobacter sp. SwsAc6. Classification (NCBI taxonomy): domain Bacteria; kingdom Pseudomonadati; phylum Pseudomonadota; class Gammaproteobacteria; order Moraxellales; family Moraxellaceae; genus Acinetobacter; species Acinetobacter sp. SwsAc6. Next base: position 57,030 of record NZ_JACAXE010000010.1, on the reverse strand, counting down.
CAATAAAAAAGCCCCAATCTTTCGATCAGGGCTTTTTTGAATCTGGAGCGGGAAAGGAGACTCGAACTCCCGACCCCAACCTTGGCAAGGTTATGCTCTACCAACTGAGCTATTCCCGCGGAGTCTATCCTGTTTTTTTACTAAAAAACTGAATCGAAAAAAATTTGGAGCGGGAAAGGAGACTCGAACTCCCGACCCCAACCTTGGCAAGGTTATGCTCTACCAACTGAGCTATTCCCGCGGAGTCTATCCAATTTTTTAAATAAAAAACCGAATGAAAAAATTTTGAGCGGGAAAGGAGACTCGAACTCCCGACCCCAACCTTGGCAAGGTTATGCTCTACCAACTGAGCTATTCCCGCATGCCACGTATAATACAGTAAAGCCTTTTTCGGTCAATAGAATTATGCAAAAGCTTGTGTTGTTTGCATAAAATAAAATCAATTTTTGCAATTTTAAGCTGTTTTTTTCAGCGCAGACTGTTTTTTTCGTCTGTGCGCTGGCGCAATGCCACGAAAGAAGCATGTATACTCAAACGATAAATTTCGATTTTTGGAGTCAGGTCTTGAACTTGGAGCAACAATTGATTGAGCGTTTACAGCAATTAACGCCAAGTCATTTAGAGGTGGTGAACGAATCTGCTGGGCATGGTGGTTATTTCCCAGGTAAAGAGTCACACTTTAAAGCAATCATTGTGAGCGAAGCCTTTAGTGGTTTACGGTTAGTCCAGCGCCACCAAAAAGTATATAGCGCTGCAGGTGACTTATTAGGTGCAGGTAAAATCCATGCTTTGGCAATTCATGCTTTTTTGCCTGAAGAATGGGCAGGACAAGCTACACCGAGCCCAGAATGCGCTCATGCACCGAAAGCGGAATAAGTCACGATGGATACACATTTACTGATTAAGATTGTACACATGAGTGGCGCAACCTTGGCGTGCTTGGCTGTTTTAGTACGTGCATTTACACTATTCCAAGGGGTACAAGGCAATCAGCCAAACCCCGTAGCACGTAAATTATTTGTTGCGTTACAGCATGGTGCCATGACGCTCATTGCATTGACGGGCATTGTTTTATTGTGGATGAAAAACTTTGATGTACAGCCTTGGTTTTATGCCAAAGTGGTGTTGTTTTTAGTTTTGTTGTCTTCTTTGGGTAAAGCATACCGCAAGGGAGATGAGATCTTATTGGTACAACGCCGTGCAGGTCTATTTTTGGCGGTGCTATCTTTAGTTTCAATTATTGGTTTAGTGATTTTAAAGCCAAACTTTGGTTAATTGTCCGACATGATTGGGCAAGCCAAATTGGGTCTTGGTTAAACTAAGACCCATCGATGAATATCAATAATAAAATTTGAGGGGACAACATGCGGACGCGCGTGGTATTTAATCAAAAGGGTGGGGTCGGTAAATCCAGTATTACCGTCAATTTGGCAGCCATTAGTGCTCATCAAGGTCTAAAAACTTTGGTGATTGACTTAGACCCACAAGCCAACTCGAGTCAATATTTGTTAGGCGATGACGCAACTTATTCGGCAGACAAACCTGCACTTGAGCCAAATATTGAAAATTATTTTGAGGACGTTTTAGGCGCACCCCAAAGTAAAGGCCTATTAGGCAATGCCATTGGTTCATTGTTAAAAAATCGTTCCAAAGGTCTTGAAGGCTATGTGCATCAATCGCCATTTAAAAATTTAGACGTGATTCCTGCCAGCCCAAGTTTAGGTGCTTTGGCGCATGTATTAGAATCTAAGCATAAAATTTATAAGCTCCGCGATGCATTGCAACAGCTAAATGGGCAATATGATCGGATCTTTATTGATACGCCACCTGCATTTAACTTTTTTACTTTATCGGCTTTAATTGCAGCGGATCGTGTATTAATTCCTTTTGATTGCGATGTATTTTCTAAGCGTGCCTTACAAACCCTGATTGAAAACGTGATTGAAACTCAAGATGATCATAATGATCGCTTAGAAATTGAAGGCATTGTCGTCAATCAGTTTCAGGCACAGGCTAAATTACCGCGTGAGGTGGTACAGCAATTAAAGGATGAAGGTTTACCTGTTTTAGAGAGCATGTTGCCACCGTCTATTATTATGAAAGAATCGCATCATAAAAATCAGCCATTGATTCATTTGGCTGCAGAACATAAATTGACGCAAGCCTATCAATTATTGTTCAATGAAATTGAAAAGAAGTAGTTTGAGAACAGAATGAAAGCGATCTATGTCAGCCTTTTGGTTACAAGTACAATGCTCTTAGGTGCTTGTGCAACGACGGTAAAACCAACTTATGTCTCACCAACGCAGTATCAAGCACTGAGTTGCTACCAATTGCAAAGTGAGTACAACCGAATTCAGCAACATTTAAATGATGGTGTACAACCAGCAAAACGTACAGGTATGGGGATCGGGCTTGGTTTAGGCGGTGGTTGGGGAAGTCGCGGTGGCTGGGGTATTGGACCGAGTGTATCTGTGAATATGGGTCAATCATCTAATACCAAAAATACTGAAATTGCTCGTTTAAAAGGGGAGCAAGAAGCGGTATTACAAGCTGCGAATTTTAAAGGTTGTGCAATGGTTCCACGTACAGCAACACCTGCAAAATAATCATTCGATCTGATGCTTGGCCTGTCATGTGCCACAGGCTGAGCATGAGAAAAGTGTAATAAAATTTGTCTTTTTCTTTACATTCTCTTGGCCTCTTTATGGCCAGCTCAGTATTAAATAAAAGCCCCGCTTTAAATTTAAATTATTTCTATAAATCAATATCTTTTAATTATTCTGATATTTTCTTCACCTGCTTCATTTCAATTTTTGAATAGGGCATTGTCTCGCTTTGTGATGGCTTAAATACATTTTTTTGATCGGATGCGTACTTGTTTTTTGTCAATCTTGGCAGATAATGGCGATCGATTTTTGTTGAATTTCTTAGGTTTTATGATTGAGAGTTGGCTTTTTGTATTGGCTGTGATTGCCGTTCTGATGACACCAGGACCGACGAATGCCTTACTAGCAAGCTCAGCGCATCAGCAGGGTGTTGCGAAAACCAGCCTGTTTATTCCTGCACAGTTTTTTGGTTATTTTTATGCCATTAATTTGTGGGCCTTGTTTATTCATCTAAGTTCACCGACTTGGCCACATTTAATCTTAATTTTGCATCTTTTTAGCGTGGGCTATGTGTTTTGGCTGGCGTTTCATTTATGGACGGCCAAACATTTACAGCAACATAATGCGCGTTTTAATGGTATTCGACCGCATCAATTATTTTTTTCGACCTTAAAAAATCCAAAGGCTTTGCTTTTTGCTGCCGGGATTTTTCCACTCAATACATGGGACAATCCGACCAGTTTTATTTTGGTATTTGCGGTTTTTAGCTTAGTGCTCTGTCCAGTTGCGATGTTTTGGATGGCTTTTGGTCGTGCTATTTTGGCGGGAAATTTAAAGCAAATAAAAGCCGATCTTTTATATAAAGGATCGGCCATGTTATTGGTGTTATGTATGTGCCCAGTGATTATGCGATTTTTTTCGGCATAAAGGGCAAGCACTTATGCTGAAGGATTAGACTTTTTCAGCTTTTGGCGAATAAAACCAATGATGCCGGGTAAAACACTGATGATAATGATGCCGAAAATAAGATGAGTAAAATTGTCTTTTACAATCGGCATATTGCCAAATAAGTAACCCAATAAAATGAATGAACCTGTCCAGCAGAACGCACCAATGACGTTATAAGTCAGGAAGAATTTGTAATTCATACTGCCTGCACCAGCTACAAAAGGTGCAAAGGTACGCGCAAACGGAATGAAACGCGCAAAAATAATGGTTTTACCACCATGTTTTTCAAAGAATTTTTGTGTTGCAATCAAATGCTGTTTATTAATAAAACGCGATTCAATTTCAAACACACGTGGGCCAATATACTTACCAATATGATAGTTTAGCGTATCACCCAACACAGCCGCCATAAACAATAAGATAAACAATACCCAAGGATTCATTGCACCAGTAGATGCAGCCAATGCCCCTGCAGCAAATAATAGACTATCGCCAGGTAAAAACGGCATCACCACAAGGCCAGTTTCTACAAAAATAATCAGGAAAAGAATGGCATAAATCCATCCCCCATAATTACGAATGAATTCGAGTAAATGGGTATCGACATGCAATATAAAATCAATAAGTTCCATGAATATTCAACACATAAAAATGTGGTTTGATGCTATCAGCACCCTTATAGAAAGTCAGTATTAATTACAGACTAATTTATCATTAATTTGTTCTATTTATAGGACGAAGGTTATTAGAAATCAGGTTTATTCCGAAAAGGCAACAAAATAACATAGCCACATCAAATGAACAGATTTTAATCAGGTGAATAAGATGTTAAATCCAAATACTGTGCTGAAACAGGCGAGTGAAAATCCTGTCGTGAGTGCATTGAGTTCTGTAATAGGGCGCGCACTATTGGCTTTTATTTTTATTATTGCGGGCTGGGGTAAGCTAACGGCTTATCAAGCAACACAAGGTTATATGGAAGCAATGGGTGTTCCTGGTGGCTTATTACCTTTGACTATTTTAATGGAATTGGGTGGAGGCATAGCCATTTTACTGGGCTTACAAACACGTCTTGTTGCATTGGGTTTAGCCGGTTTTAGCATAGTGACGGCGCTTATTTTCCACTCAGGTGCAGAAGACAGCATTAACTTGATGAAAAACTTAGCTATGTCTGGTGGTTTTATCTTCTTGGCACTGCATGGTGCAGGCAAAATTAGTCTAGATGCTTTATTTGAAAAATCATAATAGTATCAGTATCTTATTGCTATATAAAGCGGTCATAAGACCGCTTTAATTTTGCGTATAACATTTACAAAAAGGCACATCTAAGCGGGCAGAATTTTGTTTAGATAGAATTTCAAATAAATACAAATATAGAGACAAAATAATGAATAAATATCGAATAGCGTGGGTGCTTGTTGGTTCATTGGCTCTATCTGAACATGCCTTGGCACAACAAGATGTGATACAGACCACTCAGCAAGCAGAGCAACATGCGGTACACGTTGCTGACATTAAACATTTGGCCAATGCAGATGTCGTCCAGCTGACGGGGACGTTGGTTAAACATTTGAATTTAGATAATTATGAATTTAACGATGGGACAGGGTTAATTTTATTAGAAATGAATGAAAAAACTTGGAAAGCAGCAGGTATACATGCTGGAGATCAAGTGCATATTGATGCTGAAGTTGCTAAGCATAGCTATAAGCCTACAGGTTTGCATGTCCTAAAAATTGAAAAAGCGACCTGAAGATAATTTTACTTTGCTGAGCATACCTTTTTGCAAATCATGACTGTCGGTATGTCTCAGCATAAAAGCAGTGTGATGCAAGGAGATTGTTTGTTTTTAGAGCTTGTCCGAATAATGTGCGTTAGCCTGAGAAAAATGATAGAATGGCGCGCTAATCCTTCGTTAGCCTTTCATAGTTGTTTGTCATGACTACCAATACTCAAATTACCGAAGATCGTATCCTCATTTTGGATTTCGGCTCTCAATATAGTCAGTTAATTGCACGTCGCGTACGTGAAGCTGGCGTATATTCTGAAATGTATGCTTTTGATATGTCTGAAGAAGACATTCGCGCATTTAATCCAAACGGTATCATCTTATCAGGTGGCCCAGAAAGCGTTTATGTTGATGGTAGCCCTCGCGCACCTCAAGTTGTGTTTGAGCTTGGTGTTCCTGTTCTAGGGATTTGCTATGGCCTTCAAACCATGTCACAACAACTTGGCGGTAAAGTAGAGCCAGGTGATGTGCATGAATTTGGTTATGCAGAAGTAGATATTCAAGTTCGTGACAAATTGATTGGTGATCTTGAAGATTCTGCAGACAAGCTTAAGGTTTGGATGAGTCATGGCGATAAAGTGACTGCCATTCCAGAAGGCTTCCAAGTCACTGCAAGCACACCAAGTTGCCCATTTGCCATGGTGTCTGACGAAGCGCGTCGTTTCTACGGTATTCAATTCCACCCAGAAGTAACACACACTGCAAAAGGTGCTGAATTACTGTCGAACTTCGTTCACGGTATTTGTGGTTGCCGTAGCTTGTGGAATTCTGAAAACATCATCGATTTACGTGTAGAACAACTTCGCGCGCAAATTGGCGATCAAAAAGTTCTTTTAGGTCTTTCAGGTGGTGTTGACTCATCTGTTGTGGCTGCACTTTTACACCGTGCGATTGGCGATCAATTGACATGTGTATTTGTAGATAACGGTTTACTTCGTTTGAACGAAGGCGAACAAGTGATGGACATGTTTGCGAAAAACATGGGTATCCGTGTGATTCGTGCCGATGCTGAAAATCGCTTCTTAACTGCGCTTGCAGGCGAAGTTGATCCTGAGAAAAAACGTAAAATTATTGGTCGTGAGTTCATTGAAGTATTTGCTGAAGAAGCACGTAAGCTTGACGGCGTAAACTTCCTTGCTCAAGGTACAATTTACCCTGACGTGATTGAATCTGCTGCCACTAAAAATGGTAAAGCGCACGTGATTAAATCACACCATAACGTGGGTGGTTTACCAGAAGATTTAGCATTTGAATTGGTTGAACCAATCCGTGATTTGTTCAAAGACGAAGTACGCCGTTTAGGTACAACTTTAGGTCTTCCGTTTGAGATGCTTTACCGTCACCCATTCCCAGGTCCAGGCCTTGGCGTACGTATCTTGGGTGAAGTGAAGAAAGAATATGCTGACATTCTTCGTTTAGCTGATGACATCTTCATGCAAGAGCTTCGTGCAAGCGGTTGGTATGACAAAACTGCGCAAGCATTCGCTGTATTCCAACCTGTTAAATCAGTTGGTGTAGTAGGTGACGGTCGCCGTTATGCATGGGTGATTGCACTTCGTGCAGTTGAAACTGTTGACTTTATGACAGCGCGTTTCGCTCACCTTCCATACGACTTAGTAGACAAGATTTCTACACGTATCATGAATGAAATTGCTGAAGTTTCTCGTGTTGTTTATGACGTTTCGTCTAAACCGCCTGCAACGATTGAATGGGAGTAATTTAGGGGTTTCAAGAAACAACGTTTCTTGCCTAAATTAGGCCGAAAGCTATGCTTGAGGCATGCTGGGCTTTCACGAAGCACTTATTCGTGCCATTTTTACGCCAAGGGCTGTGCCCGCAGGAGCTAGGGATTTATAAATTTAGTCTCTAACTTTCAATAAAAAAGGACGCTTAGGCGTCCTTTTTTATGTCTATAATATTGATAGAACATGAATAATTTTTACAGGGTGCTTATGTCTTTTTTTTCAATACGTACAAATGATCAGGATTCAATAAGAAAAATTTTAGATGGTGAAGAACAGGTCATTATTCCCGGTATTACATGGCTCTTTGATAAGGTTGAAAATGATAATTTAGTTTTTATCGTTTTGAGTGGGGATGAAAGTAAAAAAGAATTTTCTTATTCAAATGGTTTGAAAGCAATTGCAAAAGTAGAAGGTAAAACGATTGATGAATACAAAGATAAAGAGGGGGCAAAAATAAAGTCTTATTCTGTTCACTTAAAAATTATCAGTTTTTTGCCAAAAGTTATTACGAAAAAAGATTTTTACTTATATCCTGACTTATTGGATTGCCCGAGTATTGGGCCTGAAACAAAAAGCTCACCAAACCAAGCATTAGGACAAATTGAGTCAGGTATTAGCGTTCTACAGGCAGTGAATGATCTATATCCAAATGAATTACCACAAGAATTATTGGATTTAATTCCAAGTGATCTAGGCTTAAACAAGGCTGACTTAAAAGATGCTAAAAAAAGTTTAGAGAAAGTGCCTCAAATATTAGATCGAGAAGTATTGGTTGGTGAGTTTGTAAAATGGTTTAATAAACCAGAGAACTTTAAAAAATCATATGATGGAGTAATTCAGGAAAAAGTCATTTTAAGTTGGGACGAGATTTTTTTTGATAGCAAATTGTTTAATATTGATGTTAATGATCTTAAGCAATCAATTCAGACAGTTAAAGTCTTGAAGAAAGAAGGTGATGAACAGAATGAGAGCTGGAATTCATTTAGTGAATATGTCAGTAAAGGAGTTCCTAAAGCTGTATTAGGGGATAATAATTATTTAAAATTTTTAGATGAGTTTGATTTCGGCCAATTCATACAAGATGAAAAATATGAGTTAAAGCATGTAATCGAAAAAGGATGTTTCATAGACGAAAATGTTTTATCTAACTATCTTCTACAGTTAAAGCAGAAGAAAAATATTATTTTACAAGGTCCACCTGGAACAGGAAAAACATGGTTAGCACAGCAACTAGCTAAAATTATAGTTCAGTATCCTAATCAGCAAAATATTCAAAATGTTCAGTTCCACCCTAATTATTCTTATGAAGACCTAATTCGTGGTTGGCGTCCACGTTCAGATGGTAAGCTGGAATTGGTTGATGGACCTTTTTTAGCAATGATTGATTTAGCAAAACAATACCCAGCTCATAGCTTTGTGTTCATTTTTGATGAAATTAATCGTGGCGACCCATCGGTAATTTTTGGTGAGATGCTGACTTTACTGGAAAATAGTAAGCGAAGCGAACAATATGCACTTAGTTTGACATATAGGAAGCATGAACTGGAAAAGGTTTATATTCCAGATAATCTTTATATCATCGGTACGATGAATACAGCAGATAAGTCGCTTAATCATATGGATTTTGCATTTAGACGTCGTTTTAGCTTCTTTACTTTACAGCCATTGTTAAATGATGCTTGGGCAAGTTGGCTAGAAAAACAGTGTGGTATTAAAAAAGATTTCTCAGATCAAATACGTGATTTTGTGATGGAAGTTAATGCAAACATTGAAAAGAATAATGGCGTCGCTTATATGTTAGGCCACAGCTTTTTTGTCCCAGTTGACAAAGTTGGAGATAAAGCAGAACAACTTCTGTGGATGCAGAACGTGGTGGAAAATGAGATTAAACCTTTATTGGCAGAATATTGGTATGACGATATAGAAAAAGTACAAAGTATAAGTTTTGAATAATTAGGGGAGTTGTTATGCCAAATATTCCTATTCAAAATTTATGGTTTTTAATGTTGTATGCTTCTGAATACTTACATCAAAATTTAACTGATCAATTTCAGTTGGAGCAGATGGACGGTTTGGAAGCATTGATAGGAAAAGTATTTTCTCAGCATTTGTCAGATTATATACATCAACATTTAAGAAAACAGTTAAAGGCCAAATCAAAAGAGCTTGCTGTAGTAAAAGGAAAAATTGATTTTTATCAAACAGAAATCCGTCAGTCATTGGCGAAGGGACGGGTTTATTGTTCATATAATGAAACAACGTACAATACAAATCGTCATGCTTATATGATGAGTGCCTTAGAGTTAATTTTAACATTTGATCTTTCGACAACAGTTCGCAAACAGTTAATGAAGGATCAATTTGAACTGAAAAGTTATGGTGTGATAGCAAATTCAAAATATCGCTTAGATAGGGATCATTTTTCTAGTTTTGAACATGTGTGTAAACACGTTATCCATTTATCAAAATTGATACATGATATGAAATTGTTATCTACAGAAACTGGTGATTCGATACAGCCAAAATTGATGTTAACGAATGAAAAAATAAGAAAAATCTTTGAAAAGGGGATTGCTGGATTCTTTAAATTAAATCTAGACAAAGGAAAATATAGGTTTATTTCTGAGCAAGGTTCTAAAGTTGATCTAGATTTAGAAAATCCTTATGGAGGTGTTTATAAATGCTTTCCACATATGTATCTTGATATGATGATTCAAACAAAATCGAAAGATTTTGGATTGATTATTGATACAAAATTTACAGATATGCTTAAAAATGAAAGGAATGGTAAAAGACAAATTAGTAGTGAATATATCCGCCAAATTTATACCTATACAATGAGCTATAAAATTGCAGACCCAGATAGTCATTATGCTGGAATGCTACTTTATCCTCTAGTTGATGAAAATTTTGAAATGAGTGTAAAAATGTTAGGGGTTCCTCTTTATTTTTATACGGTGGATTTAAGTCAGAAAATACCGGATATCCACCGACAATTAATTAAAATGATTGATGTTATTTTTGAGGAACTAAAACTTCCAAAATCTGTTCCCCAATTCGTTGAATCAATGGCATAGTGACGGAATTTCCTGCTTGCATATACAATGCACTATTTGACATTTTTTCAGGGAAAATCATTTGATTGACGGGGTAGCCTTGAAACGCAAAGCACTCTTTTGGTGTAAGTTTACGGATTCCATTATTATCAAGCAACAACGGTACGTTATGACCACCTGCACCCATATTTGCTGTTAAAGTCGGGCAAACATTACTTTTATTTTCACGAACATATACACGACGCCACTGATACAAGGTGTCTCGAGAAGTCATGCTTTCACTTAATATTGGATAATACATGTGATCTTGTTTGTAATAATACTTCTGATCTACTTTCTCAGTTTCTAAAAAATCATGAATCGTCTTCGTTAATGGTATCGCTTCAGGAAATTGAAAATTAGCATGATTAGGAACTAGAGTTTCATGAAATGCCACAATAAAAATACGTTCACGATTTTGAGGTACATTGGCATGAATCATACTATTTAAAACTTGAAAATAAACGGCATAACCTAGTTCCTTTAAAGTGTTTTTAATTACTTCAAAGGTATTGCCTTTATCGTGAGAAACTAAATTTTTAACATTCTCTAAAAAAATTACACGGGGCTGATGTTTCTTTGCAATATCGACAATATCAAAAAATAAGGTCCCACGAGTTTCATTAAACCCTTTTTGATTACCCGCAATAGAAAAGGCTTGACAAGGAAAACCACCACATAAAATGTCAAATTGTTCAGGAATTTTAGCTTTAGTTTCGTCTAAAGTGATGTCACCCTCAGGATATTCACCATAATTTTGAAAATATGTTTCTTTTGCGTGTTGATTCCATTCACTAGTAAAAACACAACGTCCGTCAAGATTTTGTAATGCCATACGGAAACCACCGACACCTGCAAACAAATCTATAAATTCGAATTTTGGATTTGCTGGTTGAAGAAAAGGTGTTGGGAGTAAATCGGATTGCATGAACAGCTCAATTACAAACTTGTGAAAATTTTGCATTCATTGTAATTAAAAAATTAAAAATATAAAGCAAAAGCCCTGAGTTTATTTTGTATCGGCTAATTCAAAGTTATGTTTTGCATTCTTCAATGCTTTAATTCGTTCTATCGCTTCAGGATTTGGAAAGCTATGGGTTTGATCAGGTTTTTCAGTCATAGATACATCATAGCGAACAATACAATTTCGACCGTTGGCTTTGGCTTGATAGAGAGCAATATCGGCTTGTTTAATGAGCTCATCTAAACTTTGCTCAGGTGATCTGAGTTCAGCCACCCCAACAGAAACAGTGAACTTAAGTTTAACATCGGGTTTTAAATATAACTGAGCTTGAGAGATGCTGAGACGGATTCGCTCTGCAATCATTAAACAGTCGTCAATTTGTGTTTCGGGGATCAGTGCAATAAATTCCTCACCGCCAAAGCGTGCCAAAATATCATGATGACGCATTTCTTTACGCGCTGTATTGGCAATAATCTGTAGGACTTGGTCACCAATATCATGGCCATGCTGATCATTGATTTTTTTAAAATGATCGACATCAAACATCAGTAAGCAGGTGCCTGCCGGTGTAGGCCATTCATGGATTTTGTGCTCGGCGGCATACACAAATTGGCGGCGGTTATACAGCTGTGTCAGCTCATCTGTGTGTGCAAGGTCATTTAAATTATTCAGATACCATTCGTCTAATAAGGTTCTTAAAAAAGTACGGCGACCATTGAGCGTATTGTTCCAGCTAATATAAAGACTAAACAGACAAATCGGACCAAGGGTGAGCGCAAAAATAATGGCTTGTGGCGCAGACATCAGCATAAGTGCACCAAAGCCTGCAATCATGCAAATGAAAATAGAACAATAAATTGCGGGCTTAAAACTGACTTGTATACATATATTGGCAATCAATACAAAAATTACCGAGGTATATAAGTAATTGTCGCTCCACGGGCTATTGGATTGAAGCAACATATACACCCACAGTGCCGTACTGAGCACTGTACCAATCGGCAGTACCATATCTGCAATTTGAATATTTTTTCGAACACGAATTAAATAAAAACATGCACTCATTACAAAAAATGCCAGTCCTAAGCGAAAGCCTGCGGAATACAGTTGCATGTCTGCAATCACCAGCATATCGGCAAAGTAATACAGCAAGAAAACAAGCTGAGCAATGTAATTGGCTTGAATCAGAAAATGGCGTTGTTGATAATATTGATAGTCTAAATATGCACGGCGAAAGCAGTCTGGAATAGGCGCGTGTTTATCCCTCAACGCCATTTCAATGACATTGCGATGCTCAGCATTACGTTCTTCTGGTTTGAGTAAATGTAATGTTGATGGGTAGGGCTGAGAAGCCCCATTCAGCATAGGCCTTGCTTTTGCCACCATATAATTATTCCTGCGTGGGGCAAGATGTATTGATTATTATGGAAAATAATAAATAAAAGGTATCCCTAGAAATAGGGAATTTATATTTTGTTTTTAACAATATATGCATAAATATTAATCTAAAAACTGAAAAAAATCAGTAGCCAATATGACCATTAATCCGAATACAGCATTAATTTAAATATGTTTTTATATGAATAACTGAATGCGACGGCTGTACTTCTTGCTTGAGTAACTGTGCTCAGAGACGATTGTGATGTCACAAAAATAAGATTGTCCTATTTATAAAATTCAGCATATTAATGGGAGTGTAGCTGAGCGATTCATAAGTCATTAATATAAGCTACATCAACCATCGCTTGAACCTGAATGGGTAAGTTTTAGGATAGAACTATGAGCAATAGCAATTATGATGAAATTTCACACTCTGATGATTGTGAAAAATATGTAAATCAATTTATTCAAAATTTCCCATTACGTCGTGCTGAAATTGGACAAGGTACGGTCATTAAGCGTGCATTACCAAGTCGTCATAAACGCATGATTGGCGCGTGGTGTTTCTTAGATCATGCTGGCCCAGTGGTGTTTCCACAAGGCGATGGCTTAGATGTTGGGCCACATCCACATATTGGCTTACAGACCTTCACTTGGATGATTGAAGGGACCATGATGCATACTGACAGTTTAGGAACGAAGCAGTTGATTCGCCCGCGTCAGGTCAATTTGATGACAGCAGGCTACGGCATTTCACATACTGAAGTGGCGCCCGATACCGAAACTCACATGCATGCCGCACAGTTATGGATTGCTTTGCCTGATGATAAAATCAATATGGCACCACAATTTGATCACTATCCTGAACTTCCTGTTGTGCATCATGATGATGTTGCGATCACGGTCTTAGTGGGTGAGTTTTTAAAGACCAAGTCGCCTGTGGCGGTACATACAGAGATTTTGGGTGTTGATTTAGAAGCCAAAGACAATAGCCGCACACGTTTGCCATTAAATCCAAAATTTGAATATGGCTTTATGGCTTTGGAAGGCACGGCACACATTAATGGCCATGAATTAACTGCAGACAACATGGTGGTGCTTGAGCCAGGTTTAGAACATGTGGATATTGAAATTCATGCCAACAGCCGTGTGTTGCTATTGGGTGGTGAACCGTTTGAATCACCTATTTTACTGTGGTGGAATTTTGTTGGTCGTACCCAAGAAGAGCTGAGCCTTGCACGTGAACAATGGATAAATGCCGATGCTCGTTTTGGCACAATTCCAGACTATGAAGGCCCACGTCTCGAAGCACCTGTCTTCCCAGATAAAATGCGTGCTTCAAAATAATGAATTGATTGTGTTGAGGTTCAGCCTATGGGCTGAACCTTTCGCTTTGTACAAATAAAACAGCTGGAGAATAACAATGGGATTAATTGCGAGCGCCAAAGTTCAGACTTTAACAGCACCATGGGCTGGTCAAATTACAAGTACTCAACATACTTTACTCACAGATAAGCCAGAATCTTTTGGTGGTGGCGACACGGGCTTGGCGCCCTATGATTTTATTTGTAGTGGCCTTATTTCATGCACCATGATTACCTTACGTATGTATGCACAGCATAAGGGATTGGAGCTTGGAGAGTTTAGTGTCGAAGCCGAGTTTCATGCCAATAAAGAAGGCAAGGAATGGATTGAACGTAAATTGCATTTTCAAACACCATTGAGTGAAGAGTTACAGCAAAAAGTATTGGCCATTAGCTCGAAAACGCCTGTAACCAAAACTTTACTGCGTAGTGTAGAGATCAACACCGTATTGCTTTAAGCTGGAAGGCGGGTAAAAGACTGGTATTTGCACCCAATGTGCGTGCAACCAGTTTTCGGCTTTAATTAACAATAAAAAAGAGAGAGGAGTAAGTGAAATGTTGAGGCTGCATCATTTAGAAAAATCACGTTCATTTCGGATTTTGTGGGCTTTGGAAGAGCTGAATCTCGACTATCAAGTAAAATATTATCCTCGGCAGGCCGATTACTCAGGCTCACCTGAATTAAAAAAAATCCATCCTTTGGGAAAAGCACCAGTGCTAGAGCACGATGGCGTGGTGATTGCGGAATCCGCTGTCATTTTAGAGCATGTACAAGCGCAGTTTGATACAGCCTCAAATTTCAAGCCTACAGAACTCAGTGCACAGCAACAGTACCGTTATTGGATGCACTATGCAGAAGGCTCACTGATGCCTTTATTGGTCATGACTTTGGTGATGGAAAAAATGCCGACACATGTACCTTGGCCGATTCGACCGATTGCCAAGAAAATTGGCGAAGGGGTAAAAGCGGGTTTTGTGGGGGCGCGTTTGCCTGCACATATTGAATTTATGGAACAGCACTTAGCACAACATGATTATTTTGCAGATGATTTTAGCTTTGCCGATATTCAAATGAGCTTTCCGCTGATTGCATTACAAGAGCGGACAGGGCGAAGCTATCCTCAAATTCAAGCCTATGTTGAGCGCTTAAAACAGCGCCCAGCGTATCAGCGTGCACTACAAAAAGAACGTGCTTTAGAGCAATCAGGTAAGCTTTAACTGTAGACATTTAGAAATAAAAAATGGGCGATCTGCCCGTTTTTTTATGTTGAGATCTGCCCGTGTTATACGATACCGAATGATTAAGAAACGTGATAAAGACGTTCTTTGGGAAACACCACTTTAAATATTGAACCTTGGTTTTCTTTAGATTCAATTTCGAGGTAGGCCTGATGTTGCATCAGTACGTGTTTTACAATCGCTAAGCCTAATCCTGTGCCACCACTTTGACGGCTACGTGCACTGTCAACTCGATAGAAACGTTCAGTCAAACGCGGTAAGTGTTTAGGGTCAATCCCGATACCCGTATCTTCCACTGTGAAATAACCATGCTCACCATCATCATGCCAGCCCATGGTCACCGTACCGCCTTTTGGAGTGTACTTAATGGCGTTGGTAATGAGGTTGCTAAAGGCGCTGGACAGTTCACTGTCGGAGCCGATCAAGTCGCAGTGGCTATCGATGTCTAAATTGAGCGTATGGCCATAATCGACGTTATACGCATGCGCATCATCATACAGCTGGCTCATTAAGCTTGGCATTTCAATAATCTGATTTTTAGCAATTTTCTTTTCGTTTTCTAAACGTGATAACAGCAGTAAATCATTGACCAACGCATTCATACGACGGGTTTGTGCCTGCATTAAATCTAAGGCACGCTTCCAACGCGGATTTAAATCTTCTTGATCATTAAAAGTTTCGATATAGCCACTGAGCACTGTGAGGGGAGTTCGTAGCTCGTGGGAAATATTGTCGACAAAGTCTTTACGCATTTGTTCAAGATTGTGCATACGAGTGACGTCATAGGCCACCAGTAAACGACTTTCCCCACCAAAGCGGGTGAGTTTGACTTGCACATAATGGTCTTCGAGTACCGAAGATTTCATTTTTAGACCGTCGGGTGCCAAGTCCAAATTATTAAAATATTCAATAAAGCTAGGCTGGCGCAAAATAGTCAAAATATTGCGACCACGGTCGAGTCCTTGAATGCCCAATAGTTTTTCGGCTGCGGGGTTCCACCATTCAATTTGGTGCATTTCATCAATTAACACCACCGCTTCTGCTAAAGCGACCAAAGACGATTGAGCACGATCAATCAAGCCCACCATTTCGGCTTGTACAATCCGTTCTTGGCGCTGTGCTCGATAGACATTAAACAACAATGCACCCCAAATTCCATGAAGGTTGGGTGGCACATCGTATGGGCGGTTTGAAATCCAGTCATTGACTAAATATAAGGAACGCATTTGCTGGGCAAAAAACAGTGCAAATGCGAGCGAAATACAAATCCAAAAATATCCGATGCCAAAGCCAATTAAGGCTGCAATAAGCAGAAAAAATGCCAGCAAGCGCATGTCTTGCTTGGCAAATGTCCACAGACTGCTATAGCGAAACGCTTTGTGTTCTTGAGCAAGCTCTGGGACCGGGTAGGGTTCGTACATATATTTAAATTAACCTAAAACAGCATCCGCACGGGTAGAAAAACGGTAGCCTGTGCCACGGACAGTTTGTACAAAACGGTCTGCATTGTACGGTTCAAGCACTTTACGTAAACGGCGAATATGAACATCAATGGTGCGGTCTTCAATATACACATTTCCGCCCCAAACTTGGTCTAAAAGTTGAGCACGGGTATAGGCGCGCTCTGGATGAGTCATGAAAAATGCCAATAAGCGGTATTCAGTTGGGCCCATTTCTAAAATATTATTGCCAAAGCTTACACGCTGGCTCATTGGGTCTAATAATAAACCATTGGCATCAATGGTTTTTTCTCCACCTAAAGCATTCGAGCGACGCAGTACTGCTTTAATGCGTGAGACCAATTCACGCGTTGAAAATGGTTTGGTCATGTAATCGTCTGCACCTGCATCGAGACCTTGAACTTTATGGTCTTCTTCACTGCGTGCAGTGAGCATAATGACGGGAATTTCAGAGAGGTTTTCATCTCGTTTTAAGCGACGACATAAGTCGACACCGCTGACACCGCCAGGCATCATCCAATCCAAAAGAATCAGTGCAGGACGTTGGTCAACAATCATCTGATGCGCTTGACGGGCATCTTCAGCTTGCTGACATTGAAAACCTGCCATATCCAAAGAGGTATGGATCATTTCCCGAATCGGGAGTTCATCATCAACAATTAAAATGTAGTCATCTTTCACAGCGCAATACCCTATTTCATGTGTGTTAACGGCTGACCGTCTTATATTTATGACAGGCTTATTACAAAGATTAATTATGACAGTATCATTGCAGGAAAGCCCAAAATGCTGGTTTTTGCAAAGAATTGTGACAATTTTCTATACAATTTTGCTAGATTTCACGCGATATGTATCGCAATCGTTTGCTAAAAAATGGGTGTTGTAAATCACACGAATATTTTAAATATCAATGGATTCGGCGCTATTTTCTTCTTTGTCGGCAGAGAAAGTATCGAATAAAGATAAAAACACAATGCTGCAAGATGATAAAACTTGTTCCATCGATTGTTTAAAGCCACTCATGACCCAGCGAATGGCAATTTGTGTGACATAACCATTTAAGCCTGAGGCCACTAAGGAAATTTCGTCCTCAGTTTTTTTAATATGTGGCATGCTCAGCATCACAAAGGCTTGAATCATTTGGTCAAAGCGCGCCATGGTTTCATGAATGGTGGCTTGGTTGTGGAGTTCTTGCACCAACATGGCGTCGATATAAATAATACGTGCCATACGTGGATCATTTTTGAGTGTAGTTAATAGTGCAGTCAGTCCAGATTCGATCATTTTTTTGGGATCAGCGGAGGCCTGAACAATCGCTTGCATAACGTTTTGTTGTAGTTGATCGATCAATTGTAAAAAAATAGTTTGAAATAGATTTTCACTTTTTTTAAATGACTCATAAAAATAGCGTTCAGTCAGCTTGGCTTCATTACAAATGTCTTTGACCGTCACTGAAAAAAAGCCCTGTGTACCATAGGCTTCAATTCCAGCTTCAATCAGTTTTTCACGGCGCTGTTGCTTGCGTTCGGATAGGGATAGGCCTTTAAATTGACGTTCTTTGGTCTTTTTTATGGTTGGTGTTGCTACCCGTTTTTCTGTTTCAGTCATCGGCCACATGCGCCCATTTTCAATCTATTCTGGCGCTATCTTAACAACAAATTGGCATTTGACCTATGGTCTGGTGTTTACAATCTGAATGTCTATCGCGTCCCAATATGATATTGACAATATAAATTGTCAAAACTATATTGAATTTAAATTGGTACAGATCAGGCCATTCGGCCCATCATGTTATGCGCATGCACGAAAAAAAGGACAACACATGAAAAATTTTAAAAACAAAGTGGCAGCAATTACAGGCGCAGGTTCTGGTATTGGGCAACAACTGGCAGTTTTATTGGCAAAGCAGGGCTGTCATCTTTCATTAAGTGATGTGAATGAGCAAGGCTTGGCAACAACACTTGAATTAATTAAAGACAGCAATGTGCGTGTAACCACCAAAAAAGTGAATGTGGCTAAACTGGATGAAGTTCGTGCTTGGGCACAAGACACCGTGCAAAATCATGGATCAGTCAACATGATTTTTAATAATGCAGGCGTGGCTTTAGGCTCGACCGTTGAAGGTGCGAGTTATGAAGAACTTGAATGGATTGTAGACATCAACTTCTGGGGCGTGGTGTATGGCACCAAAGAATTTTTACCGCTGATCAAGAAAACAGGCGATGGTCACATCATTAATATTTCAAGCTTGTTTGGCTTAACAGCACAACCGACGCAATCAGCATATAACGCGACTAAATTTGCAGTGCGTGGTTTTACTGAGTCATTGCGTCAAGAGTTGGATATGGAAAATAGTGGCGTGAGCGCGTTGTGTGTACATCCAGGGGGTATTCGTACCAATATCGCCAATGCAGCCAAGATGAATGACAGTTTGAAGAGCTTGGGCATGAATCCTGAAAAGTCTGCAAAATCTTTTAATAAATTATTGCGCTGCCCGCCTGAAGAAGCTGCGCGTCAAATTTTAGAAGCCGTGCAAAAAGACAAACGTCGTTTATTGATTGGTAACGATGCAAAAACATTAGATTTAATTCAACGTATTTTACCAACGGGATACCAAAAAATTACCGCTTTGGCGACCAAAATAGGCAAGGGTAAATAAGCCCAGTTTTCAGTCTATGTTGTATAAAAGCCCTGCAATTGCAGGGCTTTTGGGTTTTTAAAGAGGGTATAAATGTAGCCACTTTCGCAGTACAGGAATTTAGTTATCTGAAATCGAGTATAAGAATGTCAAAAAATTGACAGATTGGAATAAGCAAACTGTTCATGATGAGTTCACAGACAAGCAGTCTTAACAATTTTAATAAATGAGGAACTGATCATGGGCTACCAATTTCAACACATTCAAGTTAAACCCATTAATGGGCGTATAGGCGCGGTGATTGAAGGCGTGACACTTTCGGCTGATCTTGAAGATGCCGTTGTGCACGAAATTAATCAGGCTTTACTGCAACATAAAGCAATTTTCTTTAAAGGCCAACAGCATTTAGATGACGCGTCACAAGAAGCATTTGCAGCGCGTTTGGGGACGCCACTCAATCATCCGACTGTGCCAGTAAAAGATGGTTCTGCACATATTTTAGAAATTGATTCACGTGGTGCACGTGCCGATGCATGGCATACAGACATCAGCTTTATTGAAGCTTATCCAAAAGCATCAATTTTACGTAGTGTGGTCGCACCTGAGGTGGGTGGCAATACGGTATGGGCCAATACATCGACCGCTTATGATGATTTGCCAGCTGAGCTGAAAATTTTAGCGGATAGTTTACGAACGGTGCATAGTAATAGCTATGACTATGCAGCAAAAGCCAGCATTCCACCAGAAGTACTGGCACGTTATAAAAACTATTTCAATTCGACAGAATATGAAACAGAGCACCCTTTGGTACGTGTGCATCCTGAAACAGGTGAAAAAACCCTATTGCTAGGCAGTTTCTTTAAAAACTTTGTTGGCTATAGTTCGTCTGAATCGCGTCGTTTATATGATTTGTTCCAAAGCTATGTGGAAAAATTAGAAAATATTGTGAGCTGGCGTTGGGATGCAGGTGATATTGCCATTTGGGATAACCGTGCAACACAGCACCGTGCAATTAATGATTATGGCGATCAGCATCGTGTGGTGCGCCGTGTCACTTTAGAAGGGGATACGCCAGTAGGTGTAGATGGCCAGCCAAGTAAAGTGCTGCGTAAAGACGTGAAAGAAGATATTTCAAATCTGCGCTATAGCAGTGAAAACGGTATTTATGAAAAAGCTTCATAAAGAAAGCTGTTGTCATGTAAAACTTTGCATTTAATATGCAAAACAATACAGAATTAGTGATTCGCTAAGCTTAAGTTATCCATCTAATATAGAATAAAAATATATTGGATGGATTAATTTATGCTTAATTCTGATTTAAATAAAAATATTAAAAATAATGTTTTAAAAAATAATTTCAAAACATTATCTGAATATAAAATTGATGAAATAAATCGACATTCAGTGATTAAGAGATATCAAAAAGGCGATTTAATTTTAAATAAAGAAAACTGCAAAGAATCAATTTATATTTTACTCGATGGGATTATCCAAATTGGATATTTAAGCCCATTGGGGCGTTTTCACGCCTTTAATTATTTCTCTGAAAAAAGCCCTATGAATTTGGCGGTATGCATCAATCAGCAAGCCATTGATTATAATTTTTATGCTTTTAATCAGGTGAAAGTATTGCAAATTCCAATGGCATTTTTTGAACAAGAAATTAAAAATAACAATAACTTAATGCATGATGCTTTGAGCATCATTAGCGTGCGCATGCAACAATTACTAGAGCAAATGAAGTTTTTGCAAGTTGCTAATTTACATCAAAAAGTATGTAAGATCATCATTGATCTGTCGCAGCAGTATGGTACGGCGCATCGCTTAGGCACCGAAATTCAATTAAAAATATCGCAACACGATTTGGCCGATTTATTGTCTTCTTCTCGGCAAACGATTAATAAAGAAATTAAACAACTTTCTGAGCGTGGGGTGATTTTTTGGCAGTATGAAAATATTATTGTGAAAGATGATGGTTATTTAAAATCACAGGTAAATTGGATTTAGTTTATATTTTATAAAATAAGATATAAAAATCAATTTTAATTATTTTTTATTATTTAATAAATCGGTCATATTAAATTCCAACTAAAACAACAGGAATTTAAAATGACTATTCAATCCATTAATGTGCGTAACCAAATTAAAGGGACGATTCAAGAAATTGTAAAAGGAGATGTCGTTTCTGAAGTCGATGTGGTGACCGCATCGGGTGTGTTTACTTCAGTAATTACCACGCGCTCTGTCGCGGAATTAGATCTTCAAGTCGGTAGCCAAGTGATTGTGCTGATTAAGTCGACCGATGTGTCACTTGCGAAACTGTAGGTGAACATCGTTTATGAGCCAGTCCATTATTCAACCGATACGTTTAGGTACATTTGCTTTAACGCTTTTAAGTGCAAGCATTGGCATCAGTCATGCCGAAACTGATATTGGTCAATTACAACAACAGGTTGCCCAGTTAGAGCAATCTTTAAAACAATTAAAATCAGAATTGGGTCGTATACAAGGGGGGAGCGCTACTACGCCTAAAGCGGTTTCCGCGGATGGTGCAGATGAGCTGAGTGCAACAGATGATTCAAATGCAGAAGATGATGCCACTGGACAAAATTTTGTGACCCAAGCCGAGCTTCAAGGCCTGCAAAGTGATATTGAAAACTTTAAGTACCAAGTGCAACGTGACCGAGATACCAAAACCGCACTTTCTACTCGCCAGCTGTTAATCAATGGCGTTGTACAAGCTAAGGCATCTTATAGCGATGAAGCACAACTGGTGCAACCGCAAGGGCAAAATACCGGCGCTGCGGTCAATAACCGCCGTTCGTCATTTGACTTGGGTGCGGTGCAAATTGGCTTTGCAGGCAATCTGTTTAAAGACTATGAGCAAGGCAAAAACCTCGACTTTAATTTGCGCTTTGGTACGTCGCCACAAACGGGCACCAACAACAGTTATCTGAATCTGCTGGATGCACAGTTAATTTATAACGCGCTTCCGACTTTAAGTGCCGATACGGGTCGTTTGAGTGTGACTTTGGGCCAGCAACTTCTGCCATTTGGCCAAGAAGTGCAAGCGACTGAAGACTTAAAACCAACCATTAATAATGCGCTGTTTAGCTTGCCGGGCTATGGCTATGGTTTAGCACTGCGTGAAGTGGGCCTGATTGTGCGTGGAGATGCCTTTCCAACCGTGGATTATGGCTATAACTACCGTTCACCAATGTTGAGTTATGCCTTTGGCTTAGTGAATGGCAATGGTGCAAACAAATCAGACGATAACGATGACAAAAACTTTATTGGCCGTCTGCGCTATACCTTGCCTGCTGAGTACAACTCATGGTTGCGTGAACTGAGCTTCGGGGTGTCGTGGTATCAGGGTAAGAGCAACTTGTTTGACACCACAGGTGCTTCAGCCGCCTTTGCAGGTAAAGGCGATGTACTGCGTAAAGGCTTTGATCTTTATTACAACCATCATCCTTTTGGGGTGACCTACGAATATGTGCAGGGTGAAGATCAAACCTTTAATCCACAATCCGCAACTGTGTATAAGCGCGAAAGTGAATCACATACTGGCACATTGTTTTGGAACTTTGGTGAGCAATTTGTTAAAGGTTTTCGCAACCAAGGGCGCTATGACGACTGGTGGCCGAAGTCTTATCAAGCCTTTTACCGTTTTGACAGCATTGACCGTGATAAGAATGCCGTCAATCAAAGCATTGATATTCATAGCTTAGGTTTAAATGCATTTTTTGCAGAAACCACGAAATTCCAAATCAATTTGAATCATGTAAATAACGAAATTAGCAATAAAACCTATAACGAGTTGGTCGCACAGCTCCAATACGGCTTCTAAATTTTTAAAAATAATGAGGAATCATCTCTATGAAAACGTGGTCTAAAATTTTATTTACTAGTGCGATTGCTGTAGCGACGCTGGTGCCTGCAGTACAGGTGTTTGCTGCTGAAGCAAAACCGACGGTAATCCGCCTTGCCTCGCCTTTAGTAGGCTCAGGCAACCGTCCTGTTGGTTATGGTAGTTACTATGCCACGACGCAAACTTTAGGTTTACTAGAAAAAGAATTCCAAAAAGATGGCATAAAAGTCCAGTGGAACAACTTTAAAGGCGCAGGCCCTGCCATTAATGAATCTTATGCCAATGGTTTAGTAGATATTACTTGGCTTGGCGATTTGCCAGCATTAATTGGTAAAGCCAGCCGTTTAGATACCAAATTGATCGCGATTGGTGGCACACATGACAATACCTATTTGGCGGTGCCGCCAAGTTCTCAAGCCAAAACTTGGGCCGACTTAAAAGGCAAACGCATTGGCTTTTTCCGTGGTACAAGTTTGCATTTGGCGCTGTATCAAATTATTAAAAAATATGGCTTGACCGAAAAAGACTTTCGCTTTGTCAATGTGGATGGTGCGGTGGGCTATGCTGCTTTGGCCAGTGGAGATTTAGACGCTATTTTTAGTAATCAGTCTTTATTTCCTGTGGTGGACCGTGGCATTGCCAAAATTATTTATAGCTCTAAAAAAGAGCCGACCAATTTACAAAGCTCAGGCTATGTTTTGGTGAGTTCAAAGTTCGAACAAAAATATCCAGAAACAGTGCAACGAGTTGTGAATGTGCTGGTAAAGCAGGCAGCGTGGGAGTCTGAGCAGAAAAACCGTGAGGCACTCTTCAAGCTGTGGTCGAAATCGGGTCTGTCTTATAGCACCTTTGTACGTGCCAATGAAGGTGTCGATTTAAAGCAACATAGCGATCCTGTGATTGATGCTGCCAGTATTAGCTTGCTTAAGCAAAAACTCAAAGCGGGTCAGGACTTAAAACTGATTCGAGGCAACATTGATGTGGATACATGGGTTGAACCAAAGTATGTCAATAATGCGATCAAGAGCCTGAATCTGCAAAACGTATGGGGTAAATGATCACCCCGCGGGTGAAGGAGAAAAAATGATGCTCAAGGACATAGAACTGGATGCATCCAAGACTGGACTTGAGCAGGTGGCGTCACCTGCATTTAAAAACCTGTACAGTTTTGTGAAAAATAGTAGTGCTTTACGTTGGGTGATTGGGTTGATTTTCCCTGTGCTGTTGCTGTTTTTATGGCAAATCGCAGTGGAAAAAAGCTGGGTTAATCCCTTGCTCTTACCTGCACCTG
The DNA here is from genome assembly GCF_013391565.1 of Acinetobacter sp. SwsAc6. Lineage (NCBI taxonomy): Bacteria > Pseudomonadati > Pseudomonadota > Gammaproteobacteria > Moraxellales > Moraxellaceae > Acinetobacter > Acinetobacter sp. SwsAc6. Next base: position 32,637 of record NZ_JACAXE010000010.1, on the reverse strand, counting down.
ATTTGATATGGACTGCACTCAAAGATTTATACAGCAGTGGAGAGCTGTGGAGCAATTTAAAAGTCAGCCTGAGCCGTATTGGTTATGGTTTTAGTGCGGGCATTATCGTGGCTTTAGTCTTAGGCCTAACCATGGGGCTATCACGTCGAGCGGAAGCTTATATTTGGCCGACTTTTAAAATTATTAATTTAGTCCCTGTGGTGGGTTGGATTCCCTTGCTCATTTTATTGGTGGGGATTGATGAAGCCTTAAAAATTATTTTAATTGCCAAAGCTACCCTCGTACCGATGACCATTAATGTATTTAAAGGCGTACGCAATATACCGACACAGCTGAGTGAAGTTGCTGAAGTGTACCAGTTAAGCCCGTGGTCTAAATTCAAAAACCTAGTTTTACCTGGTGCATTTCTGAGTTTTATTGGTGGCTTACGCTTATCCCTTGCCAGTGCGTGGGGCACCTTGGTGGCCGTAGAGCTGTTGGCTTCAAGTGAAGGCATTGGTTACGTAATGGTGTATGGACGGCAGATTTTTCAGTTAGATGTTGTATTGGCAACAGTGATTGTCATTGGTCTGGTTGGATTCGTTTTTGATGCCTTGATTCGCTTACTGCAACGTCAGTTCAGCGGATGGAATCAACAAAGTTAAATGGAGAATGATGCATGAGAAAGTTTGATTATCGTGGTGCAGTCATTCCATTGGCTTTGCTACTGATTTGGCAATTGGTCTCGGCTTTAAATTGGGTGGATGCAGCGCTCTTACCTGCACCGAAAGCTGTGTTAGCTGTATTGATTGAGGCTGTCCAATCGGGTGAGCTGTATGAAAATGTCGGGTCGAGTTTATTACGTAATACGGCGGGATTTGTGATTGGCGGTGTGCTCGGAGCTGTGTTGGGTTTGTTATTAGGGCTCAATATTTGGTTAGACCGCATATTTTCACCCACTTTAAATGCCATTAAGCATGTGGCGATTTTTGCATGGATTCCCTTAATGATTATGTGGTTTGGCAATGCTGAAAAATCGAAAGTGATTTTTATTGCATTGGTGGTGTTTTATCCCGTGTTTTTTAATACCTATGATGGGGTGAAAAATGTGCCCGCTAAAGTGAAGGAAGTCGCGCTCATTTTTAAACTTAACCCTCTACAACGCTTTTTAAAAGTCATTTTACCTGTGGCCGCACCGAGTATTTTTGCAGGTTTGAATATTGCCTTGGTGTTCTCTTGGGTGGCCACAGTTGGGGCGGAATACTTTTTTATCGCCGCGCCTGGGGTAGTGAATCCAATTTTAGACGGCCAAAACCTATTTCAAATGGAAGTCGTGCTGTATGGCATGCTGATTATTGGAGCAGTCGGTCTACTGTTTTCTAAAGCTGCGCAATATTTTGAAAATTACAACCTACGCTGGCGCCAGGATGCCAATAAATAAAACAATGAGGATAGATACATGAATCAAGTCGTTAATTTTTCCAACCCAGTAGCCAGCTCAGTCAAAGGTCAGGTACAGATCCAACAGCTCAACAAGTTTTTCCCTAAAGAGGGTGAGCAATTACAAGTTTTAGAACAAATTAATTTAAATATTCAGTCAGGCGAATTTATTAGTATTGTGGGCAGCAGTGGCTGCGGTAAATCAACATTACTCCGCTTGTTGGTTGGGCTGGACGCTGAGTTTCAGGGCAAAATTTTGATTGATGGCGAGCCAGTTAAGGGGACCAGCTTAGAACGCGGTATTGTGTTTCAAGACCATCGTTTATTTCCATGGCTGAATGTCGAGCAGAACGTGGCATTGGCCCTAGAAAAGAGCACTCTATCTAAGGCAGAAAAGCAAGAGTTAATCGATTATCATCTGGAATTGGTACAGCTCAGTGGCTTTAAAAAGGCCTATCCAAGCCAGCTTTCTGGCGGGATGAGTCAACGTGTTGCGATTGCACGGAGTCTGGTTAATCGACCGCAAATTTTACTATTAGATGAGCCTTTTGGTGCATTAGATGCATTAACCCGTGCCAACTTACAGCAAGAGCTGCAACGAATTTGGCAGACTGAAAAGATCACCAGTATTTTGGTCACACACGATGTTGAAGAAGCGGTTTTACTTGGCGATCGTGTTGTGGTGATGGAGCCACATCCAGGCCGTATTAAGCGTATTGTTAATGTCGATTTGGAGCGTCCACGTAAAGGTGAAGATTTCCGTTTGGCGGCCATTAAAAATGACATCCTACGGGACTTTCAAGATGTTACACAGCATCTGCCACATGAATTGGAGCAGTTTAAAGTGGCATGGTAAGCAGCTCTTCCAAACGTCGATAGCACATTTAAAAGCCCGCAATATGCGGGCTTTTAATACAGCGAGGATTGGTTTTTTATATTTTACGCTGGCTTAGGATGCCTGCGCTTGTTGATGCTGTATCGCATGTTGGTTTTCAGGACGTTTCAAACCCAAGTTTTCTCGCAGGGTGCTTCCTTCATATTCGGTGCGGAATAAGCCACGACGTTGTAACTCAGGCACAATCAGTTCCACAAAATCAATTAAACCTGCAGGTGTAGACGGCGGTAAAACATTAAATCCATCTGCAGCCTCATTTTCAAACCATTCCTGCAGCTGATCGACCACTTGTTCAGGTGTACCAATTAAAGTCCAATGGCCACGTGCCGAGGCAACGTATTCATATAACTGGCGAATGCTAAACTGATGCTTATGCGCAATATCAATCATCATTTGCTGACGGCTGGTGAAGTTAATTTCACTTTGCTTGAGTTCTGGGAAGGGCGCATCTAAATCGAATTGAGATAAATCAATATGGCCTGCTAGACCAGAAAGCAGTCCCAAGCCTACATCGGGATGAATCAGACTGTTTAAAAGCTGATATTTTTCCTGCGCTTCCTGTTCGGTTTTGGCTACAAATACTGAAACCCCTGGCATGATTTTCAAGTCATCGGCATGGCGGCCGTATTTGGCTAAACGCGATTTCACATCGCGGTAGAAGGCTTGCGCATCGCTCAAGTCTTGTTGCGCGGTAAAAATCACTTCGGCATATTTGGCTGCCAGCTCTCGGCCATCTTCAGACTGCCCAGCTTGTACAATAACTGGATAGCCTTGTGGTGGGCGCGGGACATTTAATGCGCCTTGAACTTGAAAATATTTGCCACTGTGCAAAGGTTCATGCAGTTTACTGGCATCAAAAAATTGTCCGCTGGTTTTGTCATATTTGAAGGCATCATCTTCCCATGAATCCCATAATTTTTGCGTGACCTGAATAAATTCATCGGCACGTTCATAGCGGATGGCTGCATCTGGGTGGGCATGTGTGCCAAAGTTACGGGCAGTGTCGGGCGAAATGGTAGTGACTACATTCCATGCTGCACGGCCTTTGCTAATATGGTCTAAAGAGGCAAATTTCCGTGCCAGTAGATACGGTTCTTCATAGGTGGTGGATGCAGTGGCAATAAAGCCGATATGTTGGGTGACCGCGGCCAAGGCTGCAAATAAAGTCACAGGTTCAAAGCCTACGGCTTTGTCGGTATAGCCAATGCTGCCTTTATGCTGGGATGCGCCGTGGCTCCAGTTGACAGAAAGGCCATCTGCAAGAAAATAAGCGTCAAATAAGCCCTGTTCTGCGGTTTTTGTCAGTTCAATTATATAATCAAGACTTAGGTGATCTTGCGGGCGGGACTGCGGATGTCGCCAGCCTGCAGCATGTTGTGAGGTTGCTGGAATAAAAGCACCCAGTTTAATTTTTCGTTGCGTCATGCGACTTCCCTTATTATTACTATCTATTGATAACAAGGGGTTATAACAAGGAATTTATAGTGTGATAAATACGATAAAATTCAATCCTTATCAAGAATATGCATGAAGCGCTGAACACTGGATTCACAAGTTTTTTAGTCAGAATAAATCCATATAGAGTAGGCGTGTTATACCAGCTTTTGTACCGCTTTCTTTTTCCAGACCAGCTGATAATACAGGCCTTGTAGAATGCAAAGACTCACAAAGGCCAGCGCATAAGCATACCAAATCCCTTTTAAGCCCCACCATTCGCTAAATAAGTAAGCACAAGGCACTTCAATCGCAATAATAGCCACAATATTAATGATCATAGGAACAGTTACCGTACCGCTGGCACGCATGATTGAGGCAAAAATTGCACTGGCACCAAAGAAGATAATCGACCACAGTACAATAAATAGCAGCTCTTGGCCCAATACCACCACCTTTGGATCGGTAATAAACAGCGCCATCAAATATTTAGAGAATAAATAGGCCAGAATCACTAAAGTGCCAGTAAAAAACAAGTTCATCCATAATGCGGTGCGTTTGACTTTATTGAGCAAATTGGCATGCCCAGCACCAATGGCTTGGGCTGCAAATATAGAGGCTGCAATCGAAATAGACAGCGCTGGGAACTGAATATAATTGAGCACCTGATTGACTGCGCCATAAGCGGCTGTGGCATCTGCGCCGTAACGGTTGACCAAACCAACAATCACCAAGCCTGCGACGGAAGTGGTGACCATTTGAATGCCCGTAGGTATGCCTAAGCGTAAAATAATTTTGCTCAGTTCTGGTTGATAGCGGATATGTCGCAATAAGGATGCGTCTAAACGTAGCGGATGTTGCTTTTTGTTTAAATAAATATATAAAAAAATTAGCGCAATCAAAAAGCCGATAGAGGTTGCAATGGCAGGGGCGATAATTCCCAGTTGAGGAAATCCGAATTTACCTGCAATCAGAATAGGGGTAATGATTAAGCCTGTACCAATGGTCATGCCTGAAGCAATCAGTGGAGTTGTACTGTCGCCAACACCACGCAAAATAGAGCTGTAAATAATATAAATAAACAGCAATGGACTTCCTGCCAGCATCCACTGTACATAGGGAATCGACAGATGCAAAACATCGGGAGCAGTACCGAGTGCAAGTAAAATATACTTCGCGCACACGACCCCGAATATAGCAATCAACGTTCCACCAGTCAGAGTCATAAACAGCGTGGTACCCACAACGCGTTGGACTTTTTCTAGATTATTTGCTCCCCATGCCTGACCGACCAACACCGTCGCACCAGAAGAAAGACCAATTACAAAAGCCATCAGACAAAACAAAATTGGGAAAAATACCGACACGGCAGCAATGGCATGCACGCCCAGCATTTGCCCAACAAAGACCGTATTCACTGTGCCAGATAGGTTTTGTAAAATATTGGTGGCAATCAGCGGAATTAGGAAAAATAAAAAAGATTTCCATAAGGTCTGTTGGCTGTCGATGGGCCGATGTTGGGACATGTGCAATCCTGTGCTGTATTTTTTTTAAACTACGGATCTAACCTTAACAGGTCTGGATTAAAAAAAGCTTATTGATCAAATAATTTCATTTGTTGTTTTGCAACCAGCAGTATTGGAGCCAAGCTTATACTTGGCTCAGAATCTCGCCTGCTTGGCGGAGTGTTTGATCCTTTTTAGCAAAGCAAAAACGAATCAAACGTAAGTCTTCAGGAGGCTGTTGGTAAAACACGGAAACAGGAATCGCCACAATTTTATGTTGTTCAGCCAAATATTGGCACATTTCGCTGTCATTCAGGTCGGGTCGAATGGCACTGTAATCGAGGTTTTGAAAATAAGTGCCCGCAGCGGGATGCCATTGAAAACGTGAGTTTTGCAGACCCGCATTAAATAAATCGCGTTTGGCCTGATAAAAGTTTGCAAGTTCTGCAATATGTTCAGGATGCGTTTGCATAAAGTTGGCCAATGCCAGTTGTATGGGGGTAACCCCGCAGAAATTGGTAAATTGATAAACCTGACGAAACAAAGTCATTAAGTTCTTGCAGGCAACACAATAGCCAGTTTTCCACCCCGTGACATGAAAAGTCTTACCAAAGGAGCCCACTACAAAACTGCGTTCACGTAATTCTGCAAAAGACAGTGCAGAATAATGCCGTTGCCCATCATAAATCAGGTGCTCGTAGACCTCATCCGACAGCACAATGATCTGTGTATCTTGAATCAAATCAATTAAGGCGAGCCAATCAGACTTTGCCCAAACTGCACCTGTAGGATTATGCGGTGTATTCACAATAATCATACGAGTTTTGGGGCCAATCGTTTGCCGTACAGCAGACCAATCGACCTCAAAGGTTGGCGCTTTTAGGTTGATGTGAATTGGTATACCACCTGCTAATTTTACACTTGGCGCATAACTGTCATAACTAGGGTCAAAAATAATCACTTCATCGCCCGCATGTACAACAGCTTGAATTGCACTAAAAATGCCTATCGTTGCACCCGGTGTGATGGTGATGTCCGTAATGGGGTCTAAGCTGATTTGATCGCGTTGCTGAAATAAGTTGACCAATTGCTCACGTAGGGCCAAAAGGCCGTCACCTGGTGCATATTGATTAAATCCATCCTGCGTGGCCTGACTTAAAGCATCTAAGAGTGCTAGTGGGGCTGGAAAGTCTGGAAAGCCTTGTGACAGGTTGAGCGCATTTAAGCGTTGTGCCAAAGCACTCATTACACTAAAAATAGTAACGCCCTGCGCAGGGAGTTTGGATTCAATCTGGATCATGCCGATGACATTGATAAATAATGAGATAGCTCAGTTTAGCAGTCTACATCTATGGCTAAAAGCGGAATTAAAGATAATCTTATGCAACGAAATGTCGTTGAATGACTGCATAAAAATGCAAAGTCATATAAAAATCACTAGACTAAAAAAAGTACATTTCTTAGAATGCGCGCATAAATAAAATGAACTCAAAAATTAAAATGCTAAAAACAATCTATTCCCTCATTGAGAATTTTGGCCTTAGTGTACAAAAGCGAGCGCTCCATATTCATTTTTCGAATGAAACACTCAATAGCCAAGTTTTTATCCAACGTATTGATGGTGAACATCGTATTAACCAAGGCCTTAGTGCGAATTTACTTTGCCTATCTACCAATGCACAAATTCCATTAAAGCAGTTTATTGGTAGTCGTGTCGCAATAGATCAAGTGACAGACTTGGGGCAACTCTACCGAACGACGGGCGTGATTACTGCAGCCAGTCAAGGGCAGAGTGATGGGGCTCTAACGGTCTATCAGTTGACTATAGAAGATGCGACAGCTTTATGGCATAAGCGCCGTAATAGCCGTGTGTTTATGAATAAAAGCGTACGTGACATTACGGAAATTTTGTTTAGTGAATGGCAACAAAAAAGTGCCTTATTTGCATCCAGCCTAAGTTTAAATTTAGATGGTCTTAGTCGTGAATACGCCGTACGACCTTTTAGTATGCAAGCCAATGAAAGCGATTATGCTTTTCTTACACGACTTTGGCGTAGTGAAGGCATTAATTGGCTCATTGATGAAAAAGAGCTGACAGTGCCAGTTTCTGCCAGCCCAATGCAAGCACAGGTCTTACGTTTGATCGACCATAATCAAATTTTTTCAGCTTTAGCACGCCAATCAATTCGCTTTCACCGCAGTCATGCGACAGAGCGTATGGATACGGTGACCAGTTTTGTCGCACAGCGTTATTTACAATCGACAGCCATACAAACACAGCGTTGGCAAGCACAGTCTTTAGCACAAGATCAGAGTCATCCACTCTTGAGTGCGCATGTTTATAGTGAACAACATGACAATGAAACCCTCAGTTTAGAGCAGGCATGGACGTTGAGTTCTGCATGGACTACTGATTTAAATGGTGAAGATCAGGCCACGCAAACAAACTCAGCACAATTAGAACAAACCAACGTACAACTGAATCAATATCAAGCATTAACGGCCAAATATTTTGTTGCGCATAGCAGTGTGCGTGATGCACAGGTGGGATATTGGTTTCGTTTAACCGATCATCCCGAAATTGATCAGCATCAGGGCTCAGATTGTGAGTTTTTAATTTTAGGCAAACAGTTTTATAACCAAAACAACTTACCTAAAGATATCGCAATCCAGCTTGAAAGCTTATTAAGCCGTAGTCGTTGGCAAGCGAAAAATGATGAACGCCAAGCCAATGAACTGTATGTGGTGCGCCGTACGATTGCGGTCGTTCCTGAATATGATCCATTACAACACCGCCCGATGGCTTATCCACAACGTGCAAAAGTGGTTGGACCTGAAGGGGAAAGTATTCATGTTGATGCTTGGGGACGTATTAAAGTCCGTTTCAACTTTACCCGAACGGATGATCATAGTCATGACGGCGGTGCGGGCAGTAATGACAATGATACCGACTCTGCTTGGGTGGATGTATTAACGCCATGGGCGGGCGAGGGTTATGGTGCACGTTTTCACCCACGGATTGGGGAAATCGTGGTAATTGACTTTTTTGAGGGAGATGTCGATCGGCCTTTTGTGGTTGGACGCATCCATGAAGCTGAGCGCCACCAGACCATGTTTGATGTCAAAGGTCAGCTACCAGATACCAAAAAGCTCAGTGGTATCCGTTCACAAGAAGTGGGCGGTAGTGGCTTTAACCAACTGCGCTTTGATGACACAACTGGGCAAATTAGTACGCAGCTACAAAGTAGCCATGCAGCGACACAGCTGAATTTAGGTAATCTGAGTCATCCTAAAGATAAAGAACAAAGCAATGGTCGTGGCGAAGGTTTTGAACTACGCACGGATGCCTTTGGCGCTGTTCGAGCGGGTCGTGGCATGTTGATTAGTACTTATGCGCAGGAAAATGCCATTGCGGACCACTTGGAAGCGGCCAAAGCGCAGGCGTTGCTGAGTCAAGGTCAGGAAAGCATGAAAATGCTCAGCAGTATTGCCGTGAAGCAACAAACAGATGCGCTGAATGTCATTGGCCGTTTGCCCAAGCTGATTCAGTCCTTAGAGCTTAAAAGTACTTCTGAAGCTTTAATGACAACCGTGAGTTTATTTAAAAATGAACTGACAGAAGATCCGCTGAATGCTTTAAAAAACTGCAAAGGATTTATTCAAGATATCGGCGCGATTACTAAAGATGTGAAAGGCACGGTGAAGCAGTTCAAAGCCTATTTTGAAGATGCTGAGGAAGCTTTTGATAACTTGAAGGGCGTGATTGAAAAGCTTGAAGAACATGGTGCCGATCAGCTGAAGGATCGGGTCGCGCAAATTAAAAAACAGCTCAAAGATGATCCACTGAAATCGTTGAAAGAAATTGGCAAAATTGTTGAAGATATTAAGATCAATCCAGATGAAATGATCATTGGCGGTGGCTTTGGCAAGCCAGAAATTTTTACGCCAACAAAGGCCTTAGCGCATGTGAAAGGCTTTATGGAGAGCTATAGCCAAAATTTAGAAAGTTCTTCAGACCCAAAACAGCAGGAACAGGGCAAGCTGTTTAGGCAAGCTTTAATGTTATTGGCTTCACCCAACGGCATTGCAATGACCACACCTGAAGATATTGTCATGCAGGCATCGCAGGATATTGCTGAGAGTGCACAAGGTTCAGTGAATGTGAGTGCACAAAAAAATATTGTGCATCATGCGCAAGATAAAATAAGCCTATTTGCGGCGCAAAAAGGCCTAAGTGCTTATGCGGCTAAGGGCAAAGTAGAGTTGCAGGCACAGGATGATGCGATTGAGGCGATAGCCCGTAAAGTGATTAAGCTTATTTCCACTGAAGATAAAATTGAATTGACCAGTCCGAAAGAGATTGTGCTAACGGCAGGCGGTTCACAGTTAAAAATTAATGGCGATGGCATATTTACTACCACAGGCGGTAAATTTGAGAGTAAGGCTGGGCAGCATTGTTTTGTGGGGGGAAGTAAAGTCAGTTATGAAGTGCCTCAGCTGCCGAATGCTTCGATTTATAGTAATAGATTAGATGTGTATGACTTATTTTGGCAGAGTGATTTTAGCCAGCTTAGTTTCAAAGCTTTTATACCTGAGACGAACGCAGTGATCAGCGGTGGGATTGATGAGCATGGTCGAACTGGAAAGATTTCAACGGCTGATCCTTCAAAGCTTCAAATCTTAGTAGGTATGGATGATGAATGGGGGTTAAGTATTGATGGTTATGATGTAGATGAACTCATTGATCAAAATAATAATTAAGGTATAAAAATATGTCTAATAAAGCTTTAGTAACAGTACAAATTCTAGATGCTCTTGGTAACCCAATACCTAAGATTCACTATCAAGTTAGAAATCAGAAAACAGATCAGCATGTTGTAAAAGGTATCACTAATTCAAAGGGCTGTTTTTATGAAATTCAGCGGGACAAAGGAACGGTTTTAGATGTATATGTGAAAAATCTATTTGATGATGGTATGAAAAAAGTCAAATCTTTTACTCTGTCAAAAGATCGAATGTTAGTTAAGGTAATTAGTCCAAAATTGCTTATAGATTTAAAAACTTTAGAAAATAATGGTAAACAAGGTGGTTATAAGCGCAAGACGCATATAGTTCAGAAAGGAGACACCTTAACTTCGATTGCACAAAAGTATCAGACTACAGTTAGGGCATTAGACGTTCTAAATAACCTTGAAAATAAAAATAAAATTAGCATAGGCCAAATTATTAAATTGCCAGTTAATACGCCAGCAACAGGCAATAAAAGCAGTCAGGATAAGAAACCGCAGCCGATTAAAAAGCAGCCAGAGAAGACCAAGTCTCAAAAATCAGCACCACCTAAACATGATGAAAAGAAAGCTAATCAATCATCAGAATCTAAGTTAGATGATTATAAAAATAAGGCATTGGAAAAGCTTAATGAATGGTATGAGGATGGGAAAAAAGCTTTAACTGAAGCTGTTAAAATTGAAATGAAAGAGGACAGAAGTCAGGATGGAGGTACTCCCAAATCTGATACATCAAATTTATGCAAGTCATCGCCTCAATGTATTTCAAGTGGGCAAAGTGAATTAATACGGGAAATTAATATCCGTTTAGCTGGCTTTGGCGGTGCTTTACCTACTGATAAATTTACTCCTTTAACTGAAGCTTGTATCAAACAGTTTCAGAGGGATTATATGGGGGTTCCTGAAACGGGGAAAATTTGTGGAAGCTTATTATTGGCTTTAGATAAGTTCTATACAGAATATCCAGTTGCAGGATTTATGGCAAAAGCTTCATGTAAATGTGGGAAATGTTCTGGTTATGGTAATAATCGTAAAGGAGTTACTTCTGGTAGTAATGTTGCTAATGAATATCCAGGAATACATAGATCTCTAATTTGGATATTAAAATCTTTAAACTTTTATTTAAAAAATGAATTTAAATCAAGTGGATTAGAAGTGGCATACATCGAATCAGGATATAGATGTATTGAAAATAATAAGCAGCATAAAAGAACGAGTGTCAACCATATGGGGCTAGCACTAGATATACATATAAAGAAGGACGGAGTAAGAACCAAAGAATTATTAGATATGGAATTCATTAGAAAAAATATAATGGAAATTAAGATGGGAGCTTCAGAGCAAAGACAAACTGATAAAATATATCTTGAACCTAAAGTTTTTAATAACGGCGGTTCTGGAGCAACAACTTGGGTGCACTATGATGTTACGAGGTTCTCTCAGCCATATTTTAATGACCTTTTTTTCAAAAAGAGTGTCGCAGAATTGAATGGTGGTCCATTAGTTGAATTAGTAAAAAAAATAAATTTAGTATCGATTTTAAGTTGTTCAGGTGTATTAACTGCGACAAGTAATAATTTAAAAACTTCTGATAAAACAATTGATGAATTGGTTGTGGAGTTGGGAAATGCAATTGCTAGTGGTGAAGGAAGTTATGAGGCTTGGAATGCAGGAGCACCTGAAGGGAAAAGAGTCAAATATGGGAAAATGAATGATTTACCAGGCACAATTACAGGAAAAACAATTAATCAATTGTTACTAGCTTCAAAAAACTATAGTTGGCAAGACAATAGGCGAAGATTTGCAACCGGAAAATATCAAACAATTCCATCAACATTAGACGCTGCAAGAAAGAGAATGAATCTCACTGGTGATGAACTTTACGATGCGAATATGCAGGAAAGAGTTTTTAAGGAACATTTATTAAGAGGACGAACTGAAATTTACAATCTTATACACAGTGGTAGCTCAACAGTTGAAAAAGCTATGATAGATGCCTCTAGAGAATGGGCTTCAATAGCTTTACCTAAAGGTAGTAAGAATAAATTTGGCGTTATTTCTGATGGTTCGGTAGGCTATCACCAATCTGGTACAAATAGAGCTAATTCACATTCAACAGCTAAGGTAAAAGAAATTTTTGAAAAAATTAAAGCATATCATTCATCAAAATAGGTTTTAAAAATGAAATTAACCAAATTGTTCCTTTTCTTAATTTTTGGATTATTAAATTCTAGTTGTTCTTATTCGAGAGAGGAATCATCATTTATTAAAGATAGTCTAAAATCTGAGAATGTTAGTTCATGTAATGTAGAAAAAATTAAAGTAAATTTTTGTACTAATGAAAAAATAAAAATTTATAATCAAAAATTAGCTAGCACAGCTAATTTTTCAAATGACAAAATACTTATAATATTAAATGAAGATAGATATACCGGTAAAGGTGACAGTAGAAATGTAAAAGCAATTGTTGTCATAGATTCATCAAAAGGAAAAATATACCCTTTGCAACAAATAGTTGGTAATTTTGTGGATTCTAGGTTGGAAGTTTTAAGTAATGAAAATCCTGAAATTAAGTTCTCTAAATCCTCAAATGAAATTTGTATTTCTGGAACTACTTATGCTAGTGATGATAACAATATAAATGTTGAAAATGAATGTTATATATTTGAAAATGATAGTTTTAAAAAAATAAAAAAAGATCCTGAAATTATAGGTGGTGAAAAAAATATAGTATCAAAAAAATATGATTCTGATGTGCATTTGAAATGTATTTCAAAAAAGATAAAAGAGTGCTCTGGTCTAAATTTAATAGAAACAAAAGAACTGTTTAAAAAGTATGACTTCGTAAACCTATCGGATGGACCAAGTATGGTTCTAGATAGAGGTCGATTTCAATTAATAATTTCACCTTTTGAAGATGAAAGTGGACCAAATTTAAGAGTTATGCAAGTTAAAAATAATAAGTTAGTTGATGAAAAATTTATATATTTAAACAATAGAGTAGAAATAGATAATAATTCAATAATGACGTATTATCAAAATTCTAAAAAAATCATATATCAGTTTAAGTAGTTTTTATATAAAAGCCGACTTTCGTCGGCTTCATTTAATCACCCTTCCAGCACTTCTTCCAATAACCCCTCACTCGGCGCAAAGTAATACGCGCTATCCATAGGCGTGACAAAGTGAAGTAAACGGTTGTGAATACCATCGCCGCTGGTGCCAAACATACGTCTTAACATACAGCTGATAATTTTTAAAATCATTTGTCAGTTAGTGATGTAGATACAAGTAATCTAGTAGATGTAGGTGATGCTATATTTACTATGCTGACATATGACAAAAAAACATAAAGGAAAAAGTGGTAAACCAGTTAATCTATATTTGGATGGAAATCAAAGTGCAGAGCAAAGTATTATTATAGAAAATAATAAGCAGATAATTTCAATTAAGGCTGAAAAGCCGATATTAGAAGTCAGTGGATTCCAATGGTGGAGCAGGTTTATGCCAAGCGAAAGTTTATATGAATTTGTTCGCAATGCAAAAGGTAATTTAACTGATGCTCAATATGATGCAGCGCAAGAATGGGCATCTGTAGCTGTCCCAAAAGGAAAGCCAATAGGTAGTGGAGCTATTTCGAATGGTAAGAAATCTTACTACGAAAAAAAAGGTCAAAACTCCTCATCTGATGAATCCACAAAAAAAGTAATTGAAATCTTGACAAAGATTCAATCGTATCATGCAAATAAAAAAAAGGTGTAAAATGAAATTATTTAAAAGTCTGAATGTCTATATATGCTCTTTATTAATAGCATCAATTGGGGCTTTTTCAATTAGTAATGCTAATGTTATTAAAGCAAGTGATGTTAATGATTGTAAATTTGATTTTGATAGTGTGGATTTTTGTGAGAAAAAATATTTAGAATTATATAATAAAATTTTAAAAGAAAATAAATTCAATTTTTATAATGATAAATATATTGATAGTTTTAAATATAATGGAAATTTTTATTTTTTTGTTATTGAATTGAGTAAAAATAAGGTGTATGCATTACCAGTTTCAGTAACGTCACTGAAGAGTATAAAAAATGTGGATTTTGAAAACAATAATAATGTACTTTGTTTGAGTGGAAATATTAACCAATTTCAAAATTCATATAGAAAATCTAAAGTATGTTATCAATATGAAAATGGTAATTTTAAATTGAAATCTACGAAGCTCTTAGATAGGGGTTCTGCAAAAAATAAAAATACAGATATTAAAGAAATAATATTGCCAACATCTTCAGATTATTTTACAAAATGTTCGAAAATGAATTCAATTAGTAAGTGTGAAAAGTTGAGTTCTATTGAAAATCACGTTTATATGCTAAATGATGTAAAAAGTATGTCACCTGAAATTGTAGGAATTTTTAATAACCAAAAAATTAAAAACTTGAATTTAGATGGGGTTAAGTTTCTTCCAAATATTGGTGGTTCCCAATACCTCATTGGTGAAAAATACCAAGATACAGATAATGGTTCTAATACATTTTTTTATTTATTAAAAATTAAACCAAATGTTGATGTTAAAAACATAGGTGGTTTTTATTCAATCGATAAAAATTTTAATTTGTTTTATAAAGATGAATCTGGAAAAAATAAGAATTTTAAACTGGATTAGCTAATATAGTAAAAAAATTATTGTAAATACTTTGGCAGATTTGGTACCTGTTAGTAGAGAATTTAATGTGTTTGGTTTTGGTAGTAGTGATAAACCCCACTGGTCTCATGATAGGCATTAAATTGTGAATAAATTATTTATATATATCCTTATTATTTTTTTGATTTCATGCGGCTCAAATAAAGATATAAAAGTTATTAAATCTGAGCATAAAGCAGATGTTTCTAATCATCATTTAAAATATAAGAGCAAATTGAATTATGAAGTTGGTCGGCTTTTCTTTTAATTGGATCTTCCAATACTTTTTTGAGCAACTATTCACTCTGTGCAAAGTAGTAAGTACTGTTCAGAAGAGTGAAGAAGAATAGTAAATTGTCATGAATGCCATCACTGCTAATAGCAAACATATGTCTTAATAAACGATCGATAATTCTTAAAATGATTTTTCAGTTAGTGATGTAGATACAAGTAATCTAGTTGATACTATAGATGTGTTGGGTGTAACAGAAAGTACGGAGAACATGCTAATGATAGTAAAATGTGCCCATTTAAATTTTGAAGAAAATTTAACATATTAATATTCAAAATAATTGTAGGTGATTTATGAGAGCTCTTAAAATTTTAATTTTAATTCTCGGATTTGGTTTTATTTATACAAATACATACGCAAAAAAAAATGATAGCTGGAGTGATATATCACAGGATTCTATTCAGATGAAATCTCCAGTTGATTTTATAGATTCCTATGGTAGGTATACTGTAATCGGTGTTAATAAAAAAATTAAATTGGTTGATTTTGGAGATATTGAGAAGAACAAAAAAGGATATAATTATACATTGAAAAACTATGGTGTTCAGATCTTAAATGGATCAAATATTTATAATGTGTTTAAAACAACAACTACTTTGAATTCGAGTGTGGATTTTAATTTACTATATCATGATAAGAAAGTTGTTGTTTTTAGAGTTCGAGATAATAGCACTGTTGATTATATAAAAAATCCATTTAAAAGTTTTTTGGTTAATACTTATATTTACAACTTAAATTTAAATAAATTTTCCACTATTCCTGTTTTGAATTCAGAAAGTGATTTAACTGGGAAACAATTGGATTTACTGCAAGGTGATCAATTAATATTTAACTCTAAAAAAGGAACATATACCTATTTGGCAAATATAAAATATGCTAGAAGTGGGAAATTAGGAGTGTACAAAGTTGAATTAAATGATTCTTTAAAATGCATTGCAGCATCTCAAGGTTGCGATAATATAGGGATTTCTTCAGCTGAAATTGAAACCGTTAATAAATAAAAGAGCATGCAATAAAATTTAAAATTTTGAGGTATAATAAAGCCGACTTTCGTCGGCTTTATTTATTTAACCTTCCAATACTTCTTCTAGCAAATCTTCACTCGGTGCAAAGTAATAAGCGCCATCCATTGGTGTCACAAAGTGAAGTAAGCGGTCATGAATGCCATCACCACTGGTGCCAAACATGCGGACCAACATGCTGTCGATAATGCTTAAATCATTGGTATATGCCACAAAGAACAAGCCTTGATCGCCACGGCCATCGCCATAAGGGAGTGAATGACGCAAAATTGCCATTTCTTCACCTTCACCATCTTCTACAACTGTACGTGACACATGCGAGTTTTCAGGCTGTTCATCTTCATCTAACTCAATAGACTCAAGTTTAGTACGGCCAATTACATGCTCTTGCGCATCGACTTTCAGCTTTTTCCATTTATCCAAATTATGCGCATAACGCTGTGCAAAAATAAAAGAGCCATTGGCAAATACGCCAGCATCTTCAGCTAGCAATGCTGTTTCAGCACGATCATCTGGAAATTGCGGATTTTCAGTTCCGTCAATAAAGCCGGTTAAATCACGGCCATCAAAATTGCGGAAGCACACACGTTCATCCAGTACTTCAACTTTATCTTGAATACCATCAAAGAATGCTTGGCTCAGCGCAAAGCAAATATCTGTACGCTGTGCTGCAATATGGATAAATACATCTGCTGGTGCAGCAGGCATATTAAATGAACCAGCAATTGGATCTAATTGTTTAAAACCTACTGGTGTTTCAGTATAAAGCTTTGCCCAAAGCTCAGGACCAAATGCGACAGCTGTTTTAATTTCTGCTTGAGGATGCTGCGTGATCAGGCGGTCACGTGTATCAAATAAATCGTTTAGTTTTTCTTTTAATTCTTCAATGCTTAAATCATTTAAACGAAGAACGATAAAACGCGCATGATCTGAGGGTAGCGGTAAAATAACAGATTGAGCGGTCATGCATGGCTCCTAAAATTTTGAATTTTTGCATAGCTCATTCTATTGTGCCCTATCAACCGTAGAGTGGGTAGCCTAATCACGTATTTTTATTGCTCGATTATCGGCCCATAAAACTGTAAATATCATATAATTGTTTCACTTTTAAAAACAGTACATCAACAATGTCCTTCCAAATCTGGCTGGCTTTTATGCTGGCATGTTGGGTGATTAGTATTTCTCCTGGCGCGGGTGCAATCGCATCTATGTCGAGCGGTCTAAACTATGGCTTTAAACATGGCTATTGGAATGCGCTGGGCTTGCAAGTTGCGTTATTAGTGCAAATAGGCATTGTGGCTGCAGGGGCAGGGGTACTTTTTGCAACTACACCTTGGGCATTTTTGCTTGTGAAATGGTTTGGTGTTTTATATTTGCTGTATTTGGCTTATCTACAGTGGACTGCACCTACACAGTCTATTGATATTCAAAATGATTTACCCAATAAATCACGCGGTAAATTGGTGTTATACGGTTTCTTTGTCAATATGAGCAATCCTAAAGCGATTGTTTTTTTATTGGCAGTTTTACCTCAATTTATCGATTTAACCCAACCGCAGTGGCCACAATATAGCATTATGGCCATGACCATGATTAGTATCGATTTGATCGTGATGGCTGGCTATACCGGTTTAGCTGCCAAAGTATTAAGACTCTTAAAATCACCCAAGCAACAAAAGTATATGAATCGGACTTTTGCTGTGTTGTTTAGCTGCGCAGCTAGTTTACTCAGCTTGGTACATCAATGATTTATACGCCTATGCTTTAAAGATAAGGTCTTGTTACTGTATAGATTGAGCTGATATATTTGAGGTTTATTGAATAAAATAAGTAGAAAAAACAATGTCTACAGGACTTTGGATCTTAATTTATATTTTATATTGCATCCTGACAAAATGGATTATATCGTGGGGCGGTGCAGCCTATATTCAGGGCTGGAAAACATGGTTTTTCTTTAGCTCCTCTCAATCTGAAGAATGGAGCAAAGACCAAGTGATTATGATGGCATGGTTCTTTTGGATAGGCTTTTCCATCTTATTTTTGATTGGGTTGTTTAATCCAGAATTTCGCTTCTATAAATTAAAAAATAGCCTTTAATACAATCATGCTCATGCGTCATTTTTTGATTCTTCAAGTAGCATATAAATCAAATCTAATTCAGGGCAGCCATATCCCATGCTGGTAAGCGCGGCAGTTATTTGTCCACGGTGATGTGTACTATGATTAAACACATGTTGCAAAGTGGGTGCAAAAGGTAGGCAGATCGAATGTCCGGCTGAGCTTATGTAATTTAATTGACTACTCAGGCGTAAAGGGTCCAACTGGTCTAAAAAATGAAGCCAATTTTCAGCACGCCAGTTGAGTTCATCAATAAGAGGCTGACGTTCTGTATGCACAATATGATGAAGCGCTAGTTGAGTCGAGTAACCATTTTGAAAGCGAGGAAACCATAAATAGTGCTCGCCAACCAATAAATGATTTAATGTTCCCAAAATACTTTTAAAAAATAAGCCACAATCTTTATAAAAGTCATCATCTGATATGTGATTTAAACAGGCATATAAGCGTTGGTTGGCCCAAATGTTATAGCGAGCAAGTAACTGAAAATCAGTAATGTCCATGAGCGGTGAAGTTTGTATTTTGAATAAATAGAGTTATAGCCTTTATATAGGTATAAAAAAACTGCCCGAAAGCAGTTTTTTTAGATTTAAGCTTAGGCGATTTTTTTTATTTTCTGCATCGCAAAAATAAGTGCAAATAATATCGACATGGTCAGCACAATGCTCAGACCTGTTGAGATGTTTAAACCCGCACTCGACCATAAGCCGACAGTCACCCCAACTTGCGCTATTCCAAATGCCCAAATCACCATCTGTTTAGGTGAGTGTGCGAGTAAACGTGCCGTAAGGGCAGGGATCACCAAGAGTGCTCCCATTAATAACGAGCCGACAGCACGTAAGGCCAATACGGTAAATAAAGCCAGTAACAACATAAAAATCAGGCGTTGCCATTTTGCATTAACACCTTCACTGACTGCCATGTCTGGATCAATCGCAATTTGGATTTGTGCTTGCCAATGCTTGAATAACACCACCAAAGCCAAACTAATCACAACTGCAAATACAGGTAAATCTGACCAGCCAATGGTCAGTAGGTCGCCAAATAAATAGCTGAGTAATTCTGGACGTAAGCTCGGCAGGTGTTGAATGAACAAAAGCCCCGAACAAAGTAGTGTCGCAGAACATAGAGCGAGTAGGGCATCATTGGGTAAGCGCGGATCATGCAAAACCCATAAAATTCCGACCAACATCATTGCCAATAAAGCCACACCAACCCAAAGGGGTAAACTTAATGCACCTGCAATGGCAACACCTAATAAAGTGCCATGCGCCATCGTGTCTGCAAAAAAGGACATACGACGCCACAGCATCAAACATCCGAGTGGTGCGGTTAAAAACACCAAAAGCGTGCCCATCATCCATGCGGGTAAAAGCAGTTGTAGCCATTCCATCATGGGTTATGCCTCAGGTTCAGGGTGAATATGTGGGCGCGCATCATGCTGACAAGGCGTTGCTGCATCACCATGGGCGCAGTGATCATGATGATGTTGATAGAACACACGGTTGTTGCCAAAGATCGCTTGATATTCAGGATGTTGTTGCACATTCTCAGGGAGACCGCTACAGCAAATATGCTTGTTTAAACATACAACTCGATGTGTTCCTTGCATCACCCATTGTAGGTCATGAGAGACCATTAACACTGCACAGCCATATTTAGCAGGTAAACTCCGTACATAGTCATAGAGTTCTGCTTCGGATTGAATATCTAAGCCTTGCATCGGTTCATCTAAAACCAATACATCAGGACGACGTAAGAGCGCACGTGCGAGTAACACCCGTTGACGTTCACCACCTGAGAGCTGTTGAACTTTGGACTGTTGTAACTTGGCGATGCCTGTATCCCGAATAATCTCTTGCTTGGTGGTAGCGTCACATTTTTCTAAAGCAAGTAGGTCGCAAACACGCAAGGGGAGGCTATGAGAGGGGTTAAATTTTTGGGGTACATAGGAAAATTTTAACTTGGGCTGTGTATGAATCTTGCCTGAGTTCGGTTGAATAATCCCTAAAAGTACTTTAATTAAGGTCGATTTTCCTGCGCCATTGGGACCAATTAAGGTCACAATTTCACCCTGATGCAAGGTGAAATCGACATGTTTTAAAATATCGCGTTCATCAATGCGAACAGAAACTTGATTGAGCTCTGCCAGAATAGCTGGGCTTAATGTTGAAGACGACACTGCTGACAAAGTCCTGAAATTTCAATAATGCTGTGGTGAGCAGTAAATTCGTCCGATGCTGACAATTGCTCTAATTGGTGAAGTAGACCTTGAGCAGATGCTTCTTTAACGACTTTACATTGGGTGCAAATTAAAAAAGCAGCTTGATGTCCTTCACGTGGATGACAGCAGGGGATATAGGCATTAATTGACGTAAGACGGTGAATTAAGCCTTTTTCTAATAAAAAATCTAGGGTGCGATAAACCGTTGGTGGGGCAGCAGGCCGGTCTGATTCACTTTTTATTTTGGCCAATAAATCATAAGCGCCCATTGGTGCAGTCGCATTTAAAATCAGTTCCAACACTTCCTTACGCAAAGGGGTGAGGCGTGCACCAGTAGAAGCACATAATTGTTCAGCTTCAGCCAGACGTTGTGCAACGTTATGGTGGTCATGAACGCCATGTAGTGCATTGTGATGTTCGTGTGAACAAGTGCTCATAGCTACCCTCAAGTGCAAAACTGAAAATTGAAAAAGACATTAAATCTTAACATGAAGCGCATCAACTTACGATCAGGCGTAGGTATTTTTACAATTTTGTTATATTATAACACTTCTGATTTTATGTAGTCTCCCTCATGTCCCGTTTCCTTGCATTTTGTGCGGTTGCACTTTTTAGTTCGATGAGCTGGGCTCAAGGCCTAGTCGTATCAACACACCCAATTTATTTGATTGCAAAGGAAGTCACACAAGGGGTAGAGGAGCCAACCTTATTATTAGAAAACCAAACAGGTCATGATGTCAGCTTAACGCCAGCACACCGTAAAATTGTACAAGATGCAGAATTGGTGCTTTGGTTAGGTAAGGCACATGAAGCGCCCTTAGAAAAACTACTTGCCAATAATGATCGAAGTATTGCGATACTCGATTCAGGCATAGTCACCACTTTTCCGCTACGAAATCCACGTGGACAGGCATTGCCGAATACGGTTGATACGCATGTATGGTTAGAGCCAAATAACGCTGTACGTATCGGCTTTTTTATTGCGGCACTACGTTCACAGCAGAAGCCTGCCAATCGTGAAAAATATTGGGCCAATGCCCGTAATTTTGCACATGAAATGCTTTTGAATGCGCAACGTTTAAACAAAAGTGCTAAGGCTCAACCGTATTGGGCCTATCATGATGCTTATCAATACCTCGAACGTTCACTCAATTTAAAATTTTCGGGTGCAATGACCGATGATCCACATATTGCGCCAACACTTGCACAAATCAAATTTCTAAACGATAGCCGACCACAAAGCAAAATGTGCTTACTAGCGGAAGGCCATGCCAGTAAAAATCAATACCAAAAGCTGGGTGCGACAGTGTTTGAGGCTGTAGATGAAAGCATGGCTGGTCAGAATGATTTCTTGCTCGCCTGGAAGCAACTTGCAGAACAAACACAAAATTGTGTGCTAAATGCACGAAAATGATGCAAAAAATAATCAGTTATTGATTAGATTAAAAGCGGATTATTGATTGAAAAAAACCAGACTTAGGTCGGGAAAAGATTGCATGTTCAAGGGTGTAACTCTATAATGCCTGCGATTAAAAATAATCATCAGCTAAACTTGTCAAGCATAATTGCTGTGAGTGTACAAAAAATGAGCCGAACTAGTCGCTTGATTGATCGACGATTAGCGAAAGCTTTAGTCATCTTACAAGCAGTAATGATTCCTGTTTCAGCCTTGATTGGGTGGGTCCTCAAAGACTCTACTGCGGCATTGAGTGCAGCCTTGGGTGCACTGGTCTGCTGGCTGGCTAGCTGCTACTTTACGTGGCAGTCTTTTAGAGCTGCTGGCGCCCGCGCAACCAAGCAGGTGCTGTCCAACATGTATCGTGGCATGATGGGCAAGTTTGCAATAGTGATTGTTGGATTCATTTTGATTTTGAGCAATGTAAAGCCACTGTCACCGGCCGCATTGTTTTGTGGTTTTATCCTCGTTCAAGCCATGTCGTGGGTTGCGCCTTTTTGGGCGTCACGTCTACAGAAACGAGTTTAAGCGCAGTAGAAATTGAAAAGTTTTTTCAGGAATTAACGAGATATCAAGCAGCACGCGATATTCGTTACTTCCATTAGTTTTTTGACATTGACCAGGTGTGATTTATGGCTGCTGAAGAACATGCCCTTACTTCGACCGAGTATATCAAGCACCACTTGACCAATATGACCTATGGCAAAATGCCAGACGGTACATGGAAGTTGGCTGAGACTGGCGCTGAAGCTCAACAGATGGGGTTCACTGCTATTCACTTGGATTCAATGGGTTGGTCGATCGGCCTTGGTATTATTTTCTGTTTGTTGTTCTGGATTGTAGCGAAAGCTGCAAACGCTGGTGTTCCAACCAAGTTCCAGTCTGCAATCGAAATGATTATCGAGTTTGTTGACTCAAGTGTCCGCGACACATTCCATGGCAAATCACGTTTGATTGCGCCTTTAGCTTTGACCATCTTCGTGTGGATTTTCCTCATGAACTTGATGGACTTGATCCCTGTTGACTGGATTCCTTATACAGCTCAACTGATCGGCGCGAATGTGTTTGGTATGGACCCTCACCACGTTTACTTCAAAATCGTTCCATCTACTGATCCTAACATTACCCTTGGTATGGCATTATCAGTATTTGCGTTAACTATTTTCTATAGTATCCGTGAAAAAGGTCTAGTCGGATTTGGTGCAGAATTTGCGCTTAACCCATTTAACCCAAGTAACCCAGTTTTAAAAGCTATCCTGATTCCAGTAAACATTTTACTTGAATTGGTAACTTTTATTGCACGTCCAATCTCATTGGCTCTTCGACTGTTCGGTAACATGTATGCAGGTGAGTTAATCTTCATCTTAATCGCATTACTACCGTTCTGGATCCAGTGGGCGTTGTCTGTGCCTTGGGCGATCTTCCATATTCTCGTTATTACGTTACAAGCATTCATTTTCATGATGTTGACTATCGTATATATGAGTATGGCTAGCGAAAAGCATTAATGGTATTGCCTGACTATCGAAGATAGTTGGGCGCACAATTTTTTAATTTAATTTGGTATAAACCTAACCTCTGAGGAATTATCATGGAACTCACTTTAGGTCTAGTTGCAATTGCATCTGCTATCTTGATCGCTTTCGGTGCTTTAGGTACTGCGATTGGTTTTGGTCTTCTAGGCGGCCGTTTCTTAGAAGCTGTTGCTCGTCAACCAGAATTGGCTCCACAACTTCAAACTCGTATGTTCTTAATCGCGGGTCTTCTTGATGCTGTGCCTATGATCGGTGTTGGTATTGGCTTGTTCTTCATCTTCGCTAATCCATTTGTAGGTTAATCAGCTTAATTCCTAAATTAAACTATTGAGGAATAGCAATGAATATCAACCTCACATTGATTGGCCAAGCGATTGCATTTGCGATTTTTGTCGCATTCTGCATGAAGTTTGTATGGCCACCACTAATCAATGCGATTAGTGAGCGTCAGCGTAAAATCGCTGATGGCTTAAACGCGGCTGAAAAAGCAAAAGCTGACCTTGCGGATGCGCAAGCTCAAGTGAAAGCTGAATTAGACGCTGCTAAAGCACAAGCGGCTCAATTGATCGAACAAGCGAACCGTCGCGCTGCACAATTGGTAGAAGAAGCTCGCACTCAAGCATCTGCTGAAGGTGAACGTATTCGTCAACAAGCGAAAGAAGCTGTTGATACAGATATCAATGCTGCACGCGAAGAATTACGTCAACATGTTGCTGCTCTTGCAGTTACTGGTGCAGAGAAAATTCTGAACCAACAAGTTGATGCAGAAGCTCACAATGCCATGCTGACTCAGCTGGCTGCTAAACTTTAAGAGAGGCAGATTATGGCTGAACTCTTGACGTTGGCACGCCCATATGCAAAAGCAGCATTTGCTTACGCATCTGAGCAAAATGCAGCTGACTCATGGTCAACTGCGCTTGAATTGCTCAGTGCTACAGTACAAGACGAAGCATTTTCAGCTTACTTAAATCGTCCTGAGCTTACTCCTGCACAGCAGGTGTCTGTTTTGGCAAAAGTTTTAGGTGAAGACCAAACTGCAGCAGTGTCAAACTTTTTGACATTGCTTGCTGAAAACAACCGTTTGGTACTTCTTCCTGAGATTGCTGCGGAATTTGAACAGCTCAAATCACAGAATAACAATACTGTGGATGTTGTGATTGAATCAGCATTCCCATTGACTTCTGTACAGGAACAATTACTTACACATGCATTAGAGAAGAAATTCGAAGCAGCTGTAAATGTGACTGTTGAAGTGAAACCAGAGTTAATTGCTGGTGTAGTTATTCGTGCAGGCGACCAAGTGATAGATGATTCTGCGCTTAATAAGCTTGAAAAAATGCGGACTCGTCTTCTAGCGTAATTATTTTAAAAATTACTGCGTAAGAAGACTGAACTTACATAAAGATTGAGGTATAGCGCAATGCAACAACTGAATCCATCCGAGATCAGTGCGCTCATTAAACAGCGTATCGGCGATCTGGACACCAGCGCAACCGCTAAAAACGAAGGTACCATTGTTATGGTATCTGACGGTATTGTGCGCATTCACGGTCTTGCTGATGCAATGTACGGTGAAATGATCGAATTCGACGGCGGCCTTTACGGTATGGCACTGAACCTAGAACAGGATTCAGTGGGCGTCGTTGTTTTAGGTAACTACTTAAGCCTTCAAGAAGGTCAAAAAGCTCGTTGCACAGGTCGTGTATTAGAAGTTCCGGTTGGTCCAGAACTTTTAGGCCGTGTAGTAGATGCTTTGGGTAACCCAATTGACGGTAAAGGCCCAATTGATGCAAAACTTACTGATGCTGTTGAAAAAGTAGCACCAGGCGTAATTTGGCGTCAATCAGTGGATGAACCTGTACAAACTGGTTATAAATCAGTAGATACAATGATTCCAGTAGGCCGTGGTCAGCGTGAGTTGATCATTGGTGACCGTCAAACTGGTAAAACAGCTATGGCGATCGATGCGATCATCGCTCAGAAAAACTCTGGCATTAAATGTGTATACGTAGCAGTTGGTCAAAAACAATCAACTATCG
The DNA here is from genome assembly GCF_013391565.1 of Acinetobacter sp. SwsAc6. NCBI lineage: Bacteria > Pseudomonadati > Pseudomonadota > Gammaproteobacteria > Moraxellales > Moraxellaceae > Acinetobacter > Acinetobacter sp. SwsAc6. The sequence continues at coordinate 7,230 of NZ_JACAXE010000010.1, read as the reverse complement.
CTAACGTTGTACGTAAGCTAGAAGAAACTGGCGCTATGGCGTATACAACTGTTGTAGCAGCAGCGGCAGCGGATCCAGCAGCAATGCTTTTCCTTGCTCCTTACTCAGGCTGTACAATGGGCGAATACTTCCGTGACCGCGGTGAAGACGCACTTATCATTTACGATGATTTGTCTAAGCAAGCAGTTGCTTACCGTCAAATTTCATTGTTATTACGTCGTCCACCAGGTCGTGAAGCGTACCCAGGTGACGTATTCTATCTTCACTCTCGTCTTCTTGAACGTGCTTCGCGCGTTTCTGCTGACTACGTTGAGAAATTCACGAATGGTGAAGTTAAAGGCCAAACTGGTTCTTTGACTGCATTGCCAATCATTGAAACTCAAGCGGGTGACGTATCTGCATTCGTACCAACGAACGTAATTTCGATTACTGATGGTCAGATCTTCCTTGAAACATCATTATTCAACGCAGGTATTCGTCCTGCTGTGAACGCGGGTATCTCTGTATCTCGTGTTGGTGGTTCTGCGCAAACTAAGATCATCAAAAAATTGTCTGGCGGTATCCGTACTGCACTTGCACAATACCGTGAATTGGCAGCGTTTGCTCAGTTCGCTTCTGACCTTGACGAAGCAACTCGTAAGCAATTAGAACACGGTCAACGTGTTACTGAGTTAATGAAGCAAAAACAATATGCTCCTTACTCAATCGCTGACCAAGCTGTATCAGTATATGCATCTAACGAAGGTTATATGACTGACGTTGACGTTAAGAAAATCGTAGACTTTGACGCTGCGCTTATTTCTTACTTCCGTTCAGAACATGCTGCGTTAATGCAAAAAATCGATGAAACTGGTGATTACAACAAAGACATCGAAGCTGAATTTAAAGCAGGTATTGAGAAGTTCAAAGCGACTCAAACTTACTAATATTCAACTGAGTTGGATTTAGTTCTGGTTTGGTTCACGGAATCAACCTTCGAGGGCTCGAAAGGGCCTTCGAATACTAGGTTAAGCGTATGGCAAATTTAAAAGAAATTCGCGCCAAAGTAGCTAGTATCAAAAGCACGCAGAAAATTACTCGCGCGATGCAAATGGTAGCAGCTTCTAAGATGCGTCGTGCGCAAGAGCGCATGGCTCAAGGCCGTCCGTATGCCGAAAATATGCACCGTGTAATTGCTCATTTGGTACAAGCGAACCCTGAATACAAACACCGTTATATGGTTGAACGCCCAGTTAAGCGCGTTGGCTATATCATTGTGTCATCAGATCGCGGCCTTGCTGGTGGTTTGAACATTAACTTGTTCAAAAAAGTGGTAAAACACGTACAACAGCAACAAGAGCAGTCAATTGAAGTTCAATTTGCTTTGATTGGTCAAAAAGCGGTTTCGTTTTTTAAAAACTACGGCGGTAAAGTGCTTGGTGCGACTACGAATGTAGGCGATACACCGAGTCTTGAACAGTTATCTGGTTCTGTACAGGTGATGTTAGATGCATTTGATAAAGGCGAGTTAGATCGTATTTATCTAGTGTCTAACGGCTTTGTCAACGCCATGACTCAAAACCAAAAAATCGAACAACTTGTTCCTTTAGCTGCTGCTGAAGAAGACAAGACTCTTAACCGTCAATACGGTTGGGATTACTTATACGAGCCAGAAGCTGAAGAGCTTTTAAATGGCTTGTTGGTTCGTTACATTGAGTCTGTGGTGTATCAAGGTGTGATTGAAAACATCGCGTGTGAGCAGTCTGCTCGTATGGTTGCAATGAAAGCTGCAACTGATAACGCTGGTGAAATCATCAAGAGCCTACAACTTATTTATAACAAGCTGCGTCAAGCCGCGATTACTCAGGAAATTTCTGAGATCGTTGGTGGTGCCGCTGCCGTTTAACATTATTTTGAATTGAGGAGACAGCAATGACTGGCGGTCGTATCATTCAGATCATCGGCGCGGTAATCGACGTCGAGTTTGAACGCAACAGCGTTCCTAAGATCTATGACGCTCTACAAGTTGATGGCACTGAAACTACATTAGAAGTTCAGCAACAACTTGGTGATGGCGTAGTTCGTACTATTGCAATGGGTTCTACTGAAGGCCTTAAGCGTGGTTTGAACGTAACGAATACTAACGCGCCTATCTCTGTACCAGTTGGTACAGCGACTCTTGGCCGTATCATGGACGTTCTTGGTCGCCCGATCGACGAAGCTGGTCCTGTTGCGACTGAAGCGCGTTTACCAATTCACCGTCAAGCGCCTTCTTATGCAGAACAAGCGGCTTCTACTGACCTTTTAGAAACTGGTATTAAAGTAATTGACTTACTTTGCCCGTTCGCTAAAGGTGGTAAAGTTGGTCTGTTCGGTGGTGCCGGTGTTGGTAAAACTGTAAACATGATGGAGTTGATCAACAACATCGCGAAAGCTCACTCAGGTTTATCTGTGTTTGCTGGTGTTGGTGAGCGTACTCGTGAAGGTAATGACTTCTATCACGAAATGAAAGACTCTAACGTTCTAGACAAAGTAGCAATGGTCTACGGTCAGATGAACGAGCCACCAGGTAACCGTTTACGCGTAGCGTTGACTGGTCTTACTATGGCTGAGTACTTCCGTGATGAGAAAGACGAAAACGGTAAAGGCCGTGACGTATTATTGTTCGTAGACAACATCTACCGTTATACACTTGCGGGTACTGAAGTATCAGCATTGTTAGGTCGTATGCCGTCTGCTGTAGGTTACCAACCAACTCTTGCAGAAGAGATGGGTGTTCTACAAGAACGTATTACTTCTACTAAGTCTGGTTCTATTACGTCAATTCAAGCGGTATACGTACCTGCCGATGACTTAACAGATCCATCGCCTGCGACTACCTTCGCTCACTTGGACGCAACTGTAGTATTGAGCCGTGACATCGCATCTTCTGGTATTTACCCAGCGATCGATCCACTTGACTCAACTTCACGTCAGTTAGATCCACTTGTAGTTGGCCAAGAGCATTACGAAATCGCTCGTTCAGTTCAAAACGTTCTTCAACGTTATAAAGAATTGAAAGACATTATCGCAATTCTTGGTATGGACGAATTGGCAGAAGAAGACAAACTTACTGTATACCGTGCACGTAAGATCCAACGTTTCTTCTCTCAACCGTTCCACGTAGCTGAAGTATTTACTGGCGCGCCTGGTAAATTAGTATCTCTTAAAGACACAATCCGTGGCTTTAAAGGTCTTTTAGCTGGTGAATACGACCATATCCCAGAACAAGCGTTCTACATGGTTGGTGGTATTGACGAAGTTATTGCTAAAGCTGAGAAACTTTAATTAGTGACCTAATTTAGGAGATTCTCATGGCGACTATGCAGTGTGATGTTGTAAGTGTTCAAGAGTCTTTGTACTCTGGCACTGTAACGATGCTAATTGCTAAAGGTGCTGGTGGTGAGTTAGGTATTATGCCTGGCCATGCGCCACTAGTAACTTTACTTAAGCCGGGCGCGATCCGCGTTCTGCTTGAGAATGGTACAGAAGAGTTAATCTATGTATCTGGTGGTGTTCTAGAAGTTCAACCGCACGTTGTTACGGTTCTTGCAGATACTGCAATCCGTGCCGACAACTTAGATGAAGCTGCAATTCTTGAAGCGCGTAAAAACGCTGAAAACTTGCTAGCAAATCAAAAGAGCGATTTGGACGCTGCTGCTGCTTTGGCTGCTCTTGCAGAAACTGCTGCTCAGTTGGAAACAATCCGCAAAATCAAAAACCGCGCTCAATAAGACGCAGTTTGAGATTGAAGAAACCGTCCGAAAGGGCGGTTTTTTTTGCTATAAATTAAATGTTTATCTAAAGCTTTAAGGTTATTTTTTATGGCTAAAGTTGCATATATTTTATGCAATAATTGGAGTATGTTCGGTCAATTATTTAGCATCTAAGTAGCACAGTATGAATTTGATTGCGTATGAAGCTCAAAGTTGGGAACTGTATCGAGATGATGAACGCTATTATCTCAGTATTGCGATGGATATGAGCTCCGTAGTGTCTTGTTGGGATTTAGTTTTGAACCAAGATGAAATACAAGCTTATGAACACCGTGGTCGTGTCAGTATTCAGGAATTGGCAAAGCGAATGATTGAGCAGGCCTACAAAGGCGATTTCAGCAATATGGAAAGCCGTTTAGCGAAACCGTATGAGCGTTATGCTATGCAAAGTGCATATAAAATTTGGCAGGGTAGCCAAAAAGTTGATTAATCAAACATAGGTATTACTGAAAATTCACCATTGCCAATAATCTTCAACTTAAAAATTTGACTAAAGCCTTCATCGAGTTTGGGTATTTCAAGCTTCTTATAAGTTGCTCGAACGCCAACTTCAGGAATATTGGCTTTACCTTCGCGGTGGCGATTACGTTCTAAAGTGCTGTTTAAATCGGTTTCAAAATAATAAGAAATCACTTCAAAGCCAGCATCTTTGGCCCGTTGAATATAACGTGCCCGGTCTGTTTTGGTTGGGTTGGTATTATCAATGACCATTTGGGTTTGAGAGGCTAAACCAGCTTCAAAAATGATATTTTCTCGATGCCGTGTTTTCAGCATATCCAAGTTAATACGCAAATGGCTATGGGCTAAATTTAGTAAATAGAAACTCGATTTACCTGCTGCTTGTACACCCGTAAAAATAATCAGTTGCATCGAATCGTACTTTAGCCATGAACAAAAAATAATTAAATCATGCCAACCGTATAGACACAATCTTCGTAAAATTCATTTAGAAAGTGGTGACTTAACGTATTCGCTATCTATTACAATAGATAGAACACAGATGATAACTAAAAGAGTCGCCATGCAACAGCTTGAAGGAATTGAATATCGGCAATTTGCACAGAGTGAGCTGCATTATATTCAGGTATCTAATGCATTTTGTGAGGCAAAAATTGCATTGCAAGGTGGACAGATTCTTGAGTTTTATTCAAAAATGCAGCAACGCCACTTGTTGTGGTTGTCTGAGCTGAATCAATATGTTGTTGCGAAAGCCATTCGAGGTGGGATTCCACTCTGTTTTCCATGGTTTGGTGCACATGAAACTGAACAGGACTTTCCTGCACATGGTTTTGCTCGAAATTTAACATGGCAGTGTCAAGATATTGTGATGGATGACTTTGGTCATCATATTACTTTGCAGCTAAGTGATAGTGAACAGAGTAGAAAATACTGGAATTATGCGTTTAACTTGCAAATGGTGATCCATTGCGAAGAGGTATTAAGACTCGAGTTTAAATTACAGAATTTAGATCATCAGGCCTTTGATTTTGCGTTCGCATGGCATAGTTATTTCCCTGCACAGATCACTGGGGCCAGAATTACGGGTCTTGAAGGACAATTTTATATTGATCAGTTGGATCAGAATCAGATAAAGCATCAAACTGAACATGCCATTAAGTTTGATGCAGAATTAGATCGAGTTTATCCTTTAACGAAGATGAATTTTGTATTAGAACAAAGTCCGCAAACTTATATCAATATACAAAGTACCGCGCAAAGTGCAGTAATTTGGAATCCTTGGGTGGACAAAGCAAAACGCATGGCCGATGTTGCAGATGAGGCATGGCGTGATTTTGTATGTATTGAATGTGGTCAAATGGCATCGGCAAAACAATGCTTAAACGCAGGTGCAAGTATTCAGTTTGAACTTACAATCAGCGGCGCATAACTGGTGCTCAGATACGGGATGTGATGTTTTTTTCTGCATTATGGTCATTTGGGATATATTAATGCAGAATTTACTATTAAAAAATAGAATAAAAATATGAAAACATATTGTTATAAAGCTTTATTTTTATTGATTATTTGTACTTTTTTGAGTGCATGTCAAACAGTGCGGTATGTAACGAAACCTAATTATCCAACCGAAGCATCGTTGGTGGCCAATGCTTACGATAATGGGCTCAGTACTGAGTTAGACATGCCTTACTTACAAGTCTACTTTAATTTAAAACAGGCTTACCAACGCTGTGTGGCGTTTAGTACTGATCAAGCCTTGGTATTTACAGATAATCGCTTAGAACAAGAGATTGAGTTGGGTACATTATTTGCTAAAACTGAGCATGGTGAATTTCTACAAAAAACCTTGGTTGAAGGTTTGGGGCAAAATAAAACCCGAATCAGTCTATTTTTGCCCAAACAGTATAAATTTGCCAAACAGCGCTTTAAGCAGGATATCGTACGCGCCAGAGGTCAAGACAAAGCCTGTAATTTAGGTGTCGTGATTCCAATTCAAGCTTAAGATTGTTCTGGAAACTCTTTGCGTTGGCCACCATCATAACTGGCAAAGCGAGCTTGCTCACGTGAAAAAACAGGTGCTGGGCTAGGCCAAGGCCATTCACCAAAATGTGTTGCGCGGTAGCGACGAAATGCGTCATCTAACTCCTGATTTGTATTTAGTACAAATGGGCCACGCATTGCGACAGGTGCACCAATAGGTTCACCTTCAAGCCATAAAATCCGTGCTTCAACTTCGCCTGCTTGGAGTTGAATATTCACATCGGGTTTTAGTTCAGCCAAATGTTTATGCTGAATTTGGGTCTTGGCTAATTCGAGGGTATCGCCTTGATAGAAATAGGCAAATCGCGTAGCGGTTGCTGTTGTTGCTGGAATGGTTAATGTGGCATGCGGGGCAAGGGTAATGAGATAAATATTCACTTTGTTTTCTGGTGCTGCTGCCCATGAGTGTGGTGGTCGTGAAATCGCTTCAGTACCTTGGTATTGCCCAGATATGACACGAATATCAGTGTCTCGGCCTTGGTCATCTTTTGCGCTTACATGCGGAATATGCTCGCGCCAAAACATTTTATAGTCTGCAGGTTGTTGTTTTTGCTCGGGTGAAGAATTAAACCAAATTTGAAATAATTCAAAGGGATTGTCTCGGTCTTCATTGAGTAGCGGAAACATTTCGCAGTGTTCAACGCCATTGCCTGTACTGAGCCACTGTACATCGCCAGCGCCATAACGCCCACCATTGCCCAAAGAGTCGAAGTGATCGACAAAGCCTTGCTCTACCAAGGTAATGGTTTCAAATCCTGTATGCGGGTGCTCTGGAAAGCCGGCCGGGGACAGTATCACCATAATACATATGGCTCTAGACTAGCAAAATGATTATGTTAGTCTAGAATCATGATAGAAAACAGTAAATTAAGTCACTACAAGATTAAAAAAATTATTCAATGCTTTTGTGTTGATATTCCTGCTTCCAAAACAGCCT